>CADCTM010000070.1:4632-5019 GCA_902805485.1 uncultured Coleofasciculus sp.
TTCAAATCAAATGCTTGCTAGCTCCCAAAATTCGCTTTTAAAAACATCACTATAGCTTGATAGTCATCCTCATAAGGAATTATTACACCGGGTGGATGTGGCTCATACAACCAAATACTTTGGAGGAGTGCAAGTGCCTTTTTAATTGGTTTATTCGCAATAAATAATACATATACCCTGCTTTATTGCAAATCCTCTTGTATTAAAAGACCCTTAAAAAGCTTTTAACGTAATCTGAAAACCCTGCCAATCAGTGAAGAACGAATTGCTTGATGCCAATCCTTATTAGTAGATGTAACCTCTTAATAGAAGTTAGCCCTTTTTCATCCAGACTAGCTATCTCAAAAACCCTGAATAGCAGGTGTAGGGTGTGCTACGCTCCCGAAG
>CADCTM010000071.1:0-5011 GCA_902805485.1 uncultured Coleofasciculus sp.
GGGTTTGCCGTGAATAGCGATCCCAAACCAATAACCACTGCCCCTAATAAACCGACCAAGAAATTTCTAAGCCAACGAGTTTTCATAAAGTCTGTCCTAAAAAGCCAGATGCTTGAGCCTTTATCAAATTTTCAGACTTATACTTAGGAATTTTGCAGGTACTTACAAAAATTTATAACCTTCTGGAAGACCACACATCATTAGGGCACTGTTTGACAAAGGCGATCGCTATTTATAAAATCAGCAAAAATAAACATCGCCTTTTTCACGCCTCCCCAACCGCTTCAATCGCCGCCTCAAGTGCGATCGCAATATGCGTCCAATGTGTCCCCCCTTGACAAAACACAACATAAGGTTCTCGTAATGGTCCATCTGCCGAAAATTCCGCAGTACTACCATCAATAAACGTCCCGCCAGCCATCACCAACTCACTCTCATAACCATGCATCTCGGCAGGAATTGGATCAAGATAAGAACCCACAGGCGAATACTTTTGAATTGCTCGACAAAATGCAATTAGCTTCTCAGGTGAACCCAACTTAATCGCCTGAATCACATCACGACGCGATGCCATAGGTAGAGGATTAACAGCATAACCCAACTGTTGAAAAACATAGGCAGTTAAATGATTTCCCTTAATCGCTTCTCCCACCATTTGAGGGGCAAGAAATAAGCCTTGAAACAACAATCGATTCTGCTCAAAAGTCGCCCCGCCAGAACTACCAATTCCCGGTGCCGTTAAACGACAACAAGCCGCTTCTACTAAAGCCTCGCGACCCGCCACATAGCCGCCGGCTGTTACAATTGTTCCACCGGGATTTTTAATTAACGAACCCGCAATTAAATCCGCTCCAACCACTGGCGGTTCGCACTCTTCAACAAACTCCCCATAACAGTTATCAACAAAGCAAATTGTATTGGGATTTTGTTGTTTAACTAGCTTGACAATTTTCTCAATATCAGCAATAGAAAGGCTATCTCGCCAGGAATAGCCACAGGAACGTTGAATTAGCACCAAGCGCGTATTTTCCCTTACCGCTTGTGCCAAATTGTGCCAATCAACTTTTCCCTCCGGCGTTAGAGGTAACTGACGGTAATCAATGCCAAAATCAATCAGTGAACCTTGATTTTCACCTCGTAAACCAATGACTTCTTCTAAAGTGTCGTATGGCGCACCCACAACCGCTAACATCTCATCCCCAGGACGTAAGACGCCATAGAGACAACAAGCGATCGCATGAGTTCCCGAGACAAACTGTACTCGTACCGCAGCCGACTCGGCGCCCATGACTTCAGCAAACACCTTGTCCAACGTCTGACGCCCTAAATCATCGTGACCATAGCCGCTCACACTACTAAAGTGATGCACGCCTACACGATGATGCCGAAAGGAATCCAGCACTTTTTTAAGATTTTGCTTGACGGCAGTGTCAATTCCAGAAAAAATCGGGGATAGTGCCTTTTCTGCTGCTTGCAGATGTTGGGAGCTGTTCATTAAAAACGTCGATTGTTGATTTAGGTTTTTAGGAAACCATAATAAATCTGAAAGTCGCACATCAAACCAGCGATTCCCTAACATTTGGGAAGGCTACGCAAACACTTTACCCAAATCGGGCTAAAACATTTATTTTCTTGTATTAGGTTTACTGCATGACAATTGCCACCTCACCTCAACTTCGCTTCAATTGGGTCAACATCATTTACATGGCCTTAATTCATATTGGAGCTATTTTTGCACTGTTTCCCGGTAACTTTAGCTGGAAAGCAGTCGGCTTAGTACTTCTTCTCCACTGGGTAACAGGTGGTTTGGGCATTACTCTAGGATGGCATCGCTTGGTGAGCCACCGCAGTTTTCAAACTCCCAAATGGCTAGAATACTTCCTGGTTTTTTGTGGGGCACTGTCTTGCGAAGGGGGAGTCATCCACTGGGTAGGACTACACCGCATCCATCATTTACACTCTGACACCCAATCGGACCCCCATGACTCTAACAAAGGCTTCTGGTGGAGTCATATGGGATGGATGTTTTATGAAATTCCTTCCCACGCCGATATTCCTCGGTTTACCAAAGATATTGCCGACGACCCAGTTTACAAGTTTCTCCAAGATTATTTTGTACTTGTCCAAATTGCTCTAGGGCTTTTGCTGTTTGCGCTTGGCGGTTGGTCATTTGTCGTTTGGGGCGTCTTTGTCCGCTTGGTTGTCGTATTTCACTGCACTTGGTTCGTTAACAGTGCTACCCATAAATTTGGTTATCGCACATTTGAGTCGAATGACCGCTCAAAAAACTGTTGGTGGGTAGCTTTGCTCACCTACGGTGAAGGCTGGCATAACAACCACCATGCCTATCAATATTCGGCACGGCACGGTATGAAATGGTGGGAAATTGACCTCACCTGGATGACTATTCAGTTCCTACAACTGTTAGGGCTGGCACAAAAGGTGAAACTAATCGGCAAGGAATAATATTGAGTTGTAAGTAGCGGGGCGGTGCTTTTAATACCGCCCTGGTCTATTCAATCCGGCATCCTAAATAACCAGGCAACTTATGAGGCAATAGATAGCGGTAGCGACGCAAGGCAAGCGTCTGAGTTATTCTTGGTAACTAATGACCAATGACTAATTAAAATTGCCCATTTCCTTGAACAACTTGCTTAATTGTTGTTAGAGTTTCCAAATTAATCATGCCTCTGCGGTATCCTTTCTGGTTGGACATTCCCAAAAAAACTGCATCTCCCCGTTTTGGGTTGCGGGAAAATCGCGGTGAGGAATTAATATAAACGGAGGAACTATCAACCCCTAAAGCAAATTGGCGGCTTTCCTGATAGGACTCCGTAACAAGACAATCGGCATGACCGCTACTGTAATGATTCATCCAAGTGATCGCCGATTCAATACTATCGACCACTTTAAACGCAATAGTCTTATCTAAATAAGGTTTGTTCCACTCAGAGTCTGCGACCAATTTCAATTGTTGGGGAAACTCTGCCACCAGTTCCGCATCTCCCCGCAGTTCAAAACCCTTTTCCTTAAGACTATTCCACAAAACTACTAAGGAAGAGGGCTTTTGATAGCGATTGATCAAAATTTTCTCAATTGCATTAACAGGGTCTGGTTCGCTAGCATGACTATCTAAAATCACCCACCGCACCATATCCAAACTCCCCGTAGCCGACCAATACAAGTAACAATTACCCATTGCCGATTTTAAAATCGGTGCTGTGGATTGTTGCATCACTTGCTGCACTAACGTCGGTCGCCCATAGGGAATAACTAAATTCAAATATCGATCCTGAGTGACCAAATCGCGAATTGAAGCCCCCTGTTCTGAAGGTAAAAGTTCCAAACATCCTGTGGGAAGTCCTGCATCATCCAAGGCGGTTTGCAACGCCTTAGCAATCACCAAGTTAGACTGACTTGCTTCACTCCCCCCTCTCAGAATCAGGGCGTTGCCCGTTTTAATACAAAACCCGGCGGCGATGGCACTCAATTCTGGAAAGGCTTCGTAAATTAAGGCAATTACTCCCAACGGCATCAGTTGACAGTACGTTTGAGAGTGGTCGAGTTGATAGGAGGCATTCATTACCCGACGAATCGGATCAGATAATTCGCCAATTCGTTGCAAAATTTGAATGGTACTCTGCAATCGCTCTGGCGTCAGCTTGAGCCATTCCCAAATTATTTCAGGCACTGCCATTTCTCGACTCGCTTCCAAGTCCAGAGTGTTGGCTTCCAAAATATCATCAAATGAGTTAGAGAGCGCCTGCGCCATCGCCTGGACGCCCCGACTGCGGTCTGCTCCTTTGGTTGTTGCTAATACTAACGACGCCCGATAAGCACGGGTGACAGCAGCAACAGGATTAGGCGCATCAAAATTTTCTAGTTCCATAGGGATGCTAACGCCTGTGAGCTAACCAGACTATTAGCGGAGGGATTAATACCAACAGCAATGCGAGTAACGCAAAGAAAATAATAATAATCGGTTGGGTTGGTGATTTCAGTGCCAAGGGTAGCCAGAAAATCAGCAGTACCAAGACAATTCCCAGCGCCACGGGTAAGTAACTTTCCCCAAGACTGGCATTGGCTGTGTTCCAGCGATGCCCTGTCCAACGCCATGCTTTTTTGTATGGATAACTCGTGGACAGTTGTTCAATCACGTACCCACTTTCTTCAACCACAAAAATCTGCTGGCAGCGATTGCAGCCAAAGGCTTCTGTTAGGGTAATCGGTACTAAAGCCCCGCGCCGCCGACAAGGGCAGGGGTACTCAGTACTTAAGTCAATCTTCTGAGTTTTCTGAGGTGGCACAAGCGCTATTAAAAATCAAAATAGTTCAATCCAAATATTAACCAAAACATCTCGATCATAATGTTGGTCAATCACTCTTCATTAGAATGATCGCACACTACGATTTAACCTTCCCAAGACCCTACCTTGGGCAATAGATACAAAACACCCATCTTTAATAATATTATCGCTTTCCTCAAAGTTCATAAATCCCTATTCGGTATTTCCTTGAATAGTTGAGATTTTGCTTGCCTCATGCCTGTTGTTTAAAGAGAAAACTCGTGGCTTCAGCATTTTAGTTTTTTAAGCGGGTAACGCGATTCGAACGCGCGACATTCACCTTGGCAAGGTGACGCTCTACCACTGAGCTATACCCGCACCATTGCAGTAATATTTACTATCTCAGATTTCTCTGAATTTGTCAACATTTTGATTGCGAATTCTCGCCTGATTACCCCGCAACGCCCGAAAAAGAACTTTTCACGCCTAGCAGTGAGCGTACAAGCTCAGGCAAGTCAAGAACTCGCAGACTCTTGGTGTTCAACTGCAGAGTCAGGGGTAAGCGTCCCATTAGAAGCCATTGGCAGCGCCGTTGTCGTTATCGTCTCATCATAAGAACTATAAACGGCAGCTCCATTGCTCTTAAACTGCTGCATTAAGCTTGCCATTTCCAGGGCATTTAACGCATAGTCCCAGCCCTTATTCCCCTTAATCCCAGCTCTTTC
>CADCTM010000071.1:5021-17215 GCA_902805485.1 uncultured Coleofasciculus sp.
GTTCCAAGGCTTGCTGCATCGTATCAACTGTTAAAATGCCAAAAATTACAGGCACGCCAGTTTGAAAACTTGCCGCCGCAATCCCCTTAGAAACTTCAGCCGATACATAATCAAAATGAGGCGTTTGACCCCGGATCACCGCACCCAGACAAATCACCGCATCATAGCGATGACTCATTGCCGCCTGCCGGGCCATCATCGACACCTCAAAACTCCCTGGCACCCAAATATAATCCACTTGAGTGCCTTGGGGGTTTGGGTCAACACCGTGGCGTTTCAAGCAATCTTGACACCCTGCTAAAAGTTTGTCCGTAATCAGGTCATTAAATCGACCAATCACGATCGCAAACCGCAAAGGTGTAGATGAAGTAAAATTCCCCTCGAAAACTGCCATGGTGGGTTTGTAAAATCCTTAATCTCGAAAAATTTAGCCTGGACTACTCTTTCTACTCTAAACCACTAAAAAGTTCAAGACGCCCACTAAAATAACAAGAGCTGCCCATACCCCAGAACCCAAGAAAATCAAGTTCTTCGATTGACTCCAATTTTGAGGAGTCGCGTAGGCAACTGGAACTCCAACAACCATGATGAAGGATAAGGCAACCAGAGCAGCCAGCGAAATTTGAAATATGACAGTCATTTTCTATTCTCCCAAAACGAGCAGTGAATCGGACACAAAAATATTTAGCCCGAACTTAAATAATATTAAAGCCTTACTGATTAGTACACTACCAAAAATTGAGTCAATTTTCCGCAATTCCTCTGACCCAAACGCCCCTAGGCAAAACCAATGGATCTGATCTTGTGTCATACAACCGCTGACTTTGATACCCTTGGCGCCGCTGTTGGGCTGACACGCCTCAAGCCAGGAGCTAAAGTTGTTTTAAGTGGCGGCGCTCATCCAACCGTTCGAGAGTTTTTGGCATTGCATCGAGACGAGTATGCCTTGATCGAGCGTCGCGCTGTCAACATCCAAGAAATTCAGTCTTTAATTGTCGTCGATACCCAAAAACGCGATCGCTTAGGCAAAACCGCTGACTGGCTAGACTTACCAACTCTACACTCGATTGAAGTCTACGACCATCATTTAGATAGCAAAACTGACATCCCTGCAACAATTACCCATCTTGAACCCGTAGGCGCCACAACAACCTTAATTGTTGAACAATTGCAGCAAACCGCCATCAAGTTAACAACCGCCGAAGCAACCGTCATGGCACTCGGTATCCATGTTGACACCGGTTCCCTCACCTTTGACCAAACAACAGCACGAGATGCCGGCGCCTTAGCTTGGTTAATGACACAAGACGCTAATGTCCGGCAAATCTCCGAATATGTCACACCCTCACTGTCGCCTGAGTTGCAAAAACTCCTCACTGTCGCCTTAGACAACTTGCACTTCATAACCCACTCCGGCTATACCCTGTCTTGGATACTACTCAAAACACCGCATTATCTCCCCGGATTATCCAGTTTAGTGACACGATTGCTGGAAATCAGCGAAAGTGACGCCTTATTGCTAGGGGCAGAGTATTCAAAAGGAGAAGAAGATGAAAATAATTCTCCTTCCTACCTAACAATAATTGGGCGATCGCGAATTGACGGCACAAACTTAAACGAATTATTTCAACCCCTCGGAGGAGGTGGACATTCCCAAGCTGCCGCCGTAAACCTTCGAGATGTTAATCCCAGCCAAATTATCGAACAACTTTTTAATCAACTCAAAGACCAAATTCCCCAACCCCCCACAGCACGGGAATTAATGTCATCCCCCGTCCGGACAATTCGTCCTGAAACAACCATTAGCCAAGCTCAAAGAATTTTATTACGTTATGGACATTCCGGGCTTTGCGTCGTGGACGAACAAGACCAACTCGGCGGCATTATCTCACGACGAGACATTGATTTAGCGCTGCATCACGGTTTTGGTCATGCACCTGTTAAGGGTTATATGACCAAAAATCTTAAAACCATTACACCTCAAGCCTTAATGCCCGAAATTCAAGGGCTGATGGTGACATTCGATATTGGGCGACTGCCAGTTGTCGAAAATGGGCAATTATTAGGCATTGTGACGCGCACCGACGTCCTGCGGCAACTGCATCAAAAAGGGAGAGAAGCATGGATAACAAATCTTTCCCCAATTCCCAATTCCCAATTCCCCATCCAAAATTTGCAGGCGCGTCTTGCTCCCCCCCTAGGAAAACTCCTCACCCAAGCCGCCCAGGAAGCGCAAAAATGCGGCTGGAATCTGTATTTGGTAGGAGGAGGTGTCCGAGACTTATTACTCGCTGAAGGCGCTGCTACCCTGGTTCTACAAGATATTGACCTGGTAGTAGACGGTCAGAACACGGCGGATGTGGGAGCAGGGGTAATACTAGCCAAGGCACTGCAAAAAGCCATCCCAATGCCCGCTTAGAAGTCCATGGAGCGTTTCAAACTGCCGCCTTGTTGTGGCATAATGACCCGGTTTTTGAGTCGTTATGGATTGATATTGCCACCGCCCGGACTGAATTTTACCCCTACCCAGCCGCTAATCCGGAAGTTGAAGCCAGTTCGATTCGCCAAGACCTTTATCGGCGAGATTTTACGATCAACGCCATGGCAATTCGACTGACGACTTCGGAAAATGGGGCATTGCCGTTATTAGATTATTTTGGCGGATTAGGGGATTTGCGATCGCGTCAAATTCGCGTTTTACATCCCAACAGCTTTATCGAAGATCCCACCCGCATCTATCGTGCCGTCAGGTTTGCTGTACGTTTGGGATTTCAAATTGAACCACAAACCGAGGCTTATATTGAGTATGCTCTCTTAAGTGGCGTTTATGAGCGATCGCTTGCTGAAAATGCGAAAGCGCCAGCCCTACAAACACGACTTAAAGCGGAACTAAAGTACATTTTACAAGCGCCTTACTGGAAAGAGGCATTACAGCTTTTGGGAACATTAGGGGCATTGCGCTGTATCCATACCACCCTAAAACTAGACCAGTCGTTATGGTGGAAAGTGCGTCTAGTTGACCGTTGGTTAAGACGGTTTGACCCCAATCAAACTTTAGAACATTGGCAGATGCGCTTAGAAGTATTAATTGCTCATCTTGCGCCCGAAGAACGAGGTAAGGTGGCAAATAATCTTCAGCTACCAAGCGATAGTATCCAGCGACTGCAACAACTGGCTCAAGATCAAGCAGTAGTTTTGGAGTCTCTTAAAGCGCTCAAACTTAACAGTGAAATTGTCCAGTTACTGCGTCCGTATAAGTTGCCAACTTTAGTTTTACTCGCCCTTCAAAGTCCAAGGGCGGTAAGACGTAAGCTTTGGCAATATTTCAGTAATTTGGCTGATGTTCAAGCGCCCTTAAATGGCAGTGATCTTAAACAATTGGGTTATCAACCTGGCCCACAGTATCGCCAGATCCTGGATGTACTTTTAGCCGCAACCTTGGATCGAGTGATTCACGACCGGACAGAGGCGATCGCTTTTTTGGCAAAAAATTACCCCAACAGTACCGAGTGTTCTTAAAAAATGCTGTTTCAACTCAACACTTACTAATAAAGCTAATTTTGAACCACTAAGCGGTAGCATATGTTGGGAAATGGTAAGTAAATTTTTATGAATTTGATGACCCAGACCGGACTTCACAATGGCGAATACATCCTTAAAACCCAGTTGGGTACAGGAATGTTTGAGATTACATATCAGGCAACTCATGCCCAGTCAGGTGAGACGGTCGTCATCAAAACCCTCGGGGAAACGCTACGCCAACATTCAGAATTTGACCAATTTAAACAGAAATTTCTAGAGCTTGCGGCTCGCTTAAAGGGCTGCAAACATCCCAATCTTGTGCAAGTCCTCGATTACTTTGAAGAAGCTGGGCTGCCTTACTTAGTGATGGAACTTATTGAGGGAGAAACACTCGCTCAATTAATTCAAACCGAGGTGTTGCCAGAACCAAAAGCCCTGAACTGGATACGTCAAATTGGCGGCGCATTAAGCGTACTTCATAAAGCCGACTTACTGCACCAAGATATCAAGCCAGAAAATATCAGGCGGCGGCAAGATTCTGAGAGCGTTGTGTTATGTGGAGTTGCCATCACTTATGAGTTGACGGCTGGGGTAATGCCAAACCACGCGATCCTATCGGCTGGGTATGCGCCACCGGAACAGTACAATTTCGAGACACCACGCACCAAGGCGACAGACATTTATGCCCTAGCTGCAACTCTCTACTACATGCTGACAGGACGACCACCTTTACCGGCAACGGTTCGGGCAGTTTTGCACGGTTCAGGCAGTGATGGCGGTGCATCAGCAAAAGCTGCGGCTCAAGAAGAGTACCGCCTTTTCTCGAAAAACTTGCAGCAACACCAATCTCAGGTTAGTCCAGCCGTCAAAGAGGCGATGTGGAGAGGTTTAGCACTCGTGGCTCAAAGACGCTCTCAAACCGTAGAAGCTTGGCTTTCCCAATTTTACATACATAAGAAAGTCTCTACTCCTGAGCTACCATCATTTGCCCAACGATCAGGTGTCAAGCCGCCAGCTCAAAATTCGCTCAAATTGAATTCTTCCGGAAACGAAACCCTCCAACCGTCCGTAGAAGAGAAAAGCCCAACCTTTCAGTCCCCACTCGCTGAGGATTTAGTGACAACATTTAAAATTCCCCCCAAAGAAACCTCGTCCGCCCCAAAAAAACCGAAATTGCCCAAAACGCGATCGCCTAAAGCTTCTGCTGAACCTAACACCACAACAAAAAGGCTCCTGCCAGTAAAAGCCCTTTTGGTGACAGGAGCGATTGCTGCCTCAGCCGGTCTTGGATTTGGCTTGGCATTGAGGCTCAACAGCCCTAGCCGAGCCGGTTCTTCCCTACTGCACAGCGAGCAATCTTTTCCACGCACTAGCAACTGGCCGATGTCACAACCGGGCAGCTAAATAATC
Source organism: uncultured Coleofasciculus sp. (assembly GCA_902805485.1). Lineage (GTDB taxonomy): Bacteria > Cyanobacteriota > Cyanobacteriia > Cyanobacteriales > Coleofasciculaceae > CADCTM01. The sequence goes on from CADCTM010000071.1 coordinate 9,954, forward strand.
CCACTCTCATGAAATTCAGTTTCTCTTGCGAGATAATCGATCCCCTTTTATCCAAACAACAGCAAAGGTTTCAAGCAGCCTTGATAGTAATCACGTTATAATTCGTTGCGGATGCTAAAGAATTTTTTTTATGAGTAACTCTCTAATTCATGCTTTTTTTGTGGGTAGAGCGGTCGCCCAAGCGATCAACGAACAGGTAGAAGACGCCCTCACGAATGCCTTAAGTGAACTGGGTAAATTCGACGCCGAACAACGAGAGCGACTACGGCAATTTACCGAGGAAGTGATGGAACGTGCCTCCCGTGAAGCCGAAACCATTGTCCAGGGGCAAACCACAACGGCAATTGTACCGATTGGCTCTCAGCCCACTGACCTGCAAGCCACGATTGATGACCTGCGAGCAGAAATTGCTCGTCTGCGTGCCGAGTTACAAAGCTACCGTAATCAATCCGTCTAGACCCAGAACGATTCGACGGTGTTAGCTTTAATCGCTAGTCAGGAGAGATTAAATTTCAAAAAATAACGATTACTTAATTCTCTGCATTAGTGATTAAGTGGGCATTCGTTTAATTTAAAGTTGCTTTTTTGAAAAACTAATTTAGGAACCTGAGTGTCTGTTCTTTCTAAAGATGTTAACTTCAAGCCAGACAAGGAACGTCAAGTGCCTAGCCAGCGTGACTTAAGTAAGGCATACAAAGACAAAGCGTATCGCTGGAATCGGGAAAATTACTCGCGTCATCGGCGCTTCGTTGACATTTGGGCTTTTGTTTTGCTCCTAGTGACTGGGACATGGCTCGATGGCAAATCCTGGAGCTATTCAGGCGGCATGACAGAGGAAAAAAAGGTAGCCAGACGTAAAAGGCAAGCCATCTGGATTCGCGACACCTTTTTAGATTTGGGACCAACCTTCATCAAAGTTGGGCAGCTATTTTCTACTCGCGCCGATTTATTTCCGAGTGAATATGTAGAGGAATTGTCCAAACTCCAAGACCGAGTTCCGGCATTCAGCTACGAGCAAGTTGTAGTCATTATTAAGCAAGATTTAGGAAAATCGGTTAACGAACTCTTTCTAAGTTTTGACCCAATTCCGCTGGCTGCTGCTAGTCTTGGACAAGTCCACAAAGCCCAGCTACATAGCGGGGAAGAAGTCGTCGTTAAGGTACAAAGACCGGGCTTAAAAAAGCTTTTCACGATTGATTTACAAATTTTAAGAGGCATTGCCCGTTACTTTCAAAGCCATCCCGACTGGGGCCGAGGGCGAGATTGGATCGGAATATATGAAGAATGTTGCCGGATTCTTTGGGAAGAAATTGATTACATCAGTGAAGGGCGCAACGCCGATACCTTTCGTCGTAATTTCCGAGAATATGACTGGGTAAAAGTGCCCCGCGTCTACTGGCGATATGCTTCGCCACGGGTTCTCACCCTTGAATATCTACCCGGAATTAAGATCAGTCATTACGAAGCCCTAGAAGCAGCGGGACTTGATCGCAAATTGATTGCTCAACAAGGGGCACAAGCTTACCTTCAGCAACTGCTTAATGACGGTTTCTTCCATGCCGACCCGCATCCGGGTAATATCGCAGTTAGTCCAGAAGGTGGCGCCTTGATCTTCTATGATTTCGGCATGATGGGGCGGATTAAGTCCAATGTGCGCGAACAACTGATGGAAACGCTCTTTGGCATCGCCCAAAAAAATGCTGAGAGAGTTGTGACTTCCCTCGTGGAATTAGGGGCACTCTCGCCCACTGACGACATGGGACCAGTACGGCGATCAATCCAGTATATGCTCGACCATTTCATGGATAAGCCGTTTGAAAATCAATCGGTCAGTCAGATTAGCGACGACCTATATGAAATTGCCTACGATCAGCCTTTTCGCTTTCCCGCAACATTCACCTTTGTGATGCGCGCCTTCTCCACTTTAGAAGGTGTCGGAAAGGGATTAGACCCGGAGTTTAACTTTATGGAGGTGGCAAAACCTTTTGCCTTGCAAATTATGACAAATGGCAACTCTCCTGACGGGAATAGCTTTCTTAATGAGCTGGGGCGCCAAGCCGCACAAGTTAGTAGTACAGCTTTGGGGCTGCCTCGGCGCATTGAAGATACGATTGAAAAATTGGAACGGGGAGACCTGCGCGTTCGTGTCCGGTCTACTGAATCTGACAAAATCCTGCGCCGCATCAGCAGCATTCAGTTGGGAACCAACTATACTTTACTAATCAGTGCGTTCACATTGTCGGCTACTATCCTATTCGTTAATGGTGAAGTTGGCTTGGCTCTGTTCGTTGCTTTTGTGGCAGCAATTTCGGCATTTGCCTTAATTCGTATGCTAAGAAGGCTTGATCGCTTTGACCGTATGCTCTAATTCCTGTAAAGTTTTTGGATGCAAGCAAACAATTTATGAAATGTCGCTTCGTGGGTCGTACCGATCCGGGATTAGTTCGTAGTGTTAACCAGGATGACTATCACCTCGACCCTGATGGACGCTTTTTTATTGTTGCCGACGGTATGGGTGGTCATGCAGGTGGGCAAGAGGCTAGTCAAATTGCCAAAGAGACAATTCAGGCTTATTTAAAGCAGCATTGGCAGTCGGAAGTTGAGTCTGAGCAGTTATTAGAGCAAGCGCTCTATGAGGCAAATCAGGCAATTGTTGAAGACCAAAAGAATCATCCAGAACGCTCAGACATGGGCACTACCGTTGTTGTAGTGATGTTCCGCCTCCAACACTCTTGGTTTGCTCATGTGGGTGACTCTCGCCTGTATCGGTTTCGCGGCTCAAAGCTAGAGCAAATAACCGAAGATCATACTTGGGTTGCCAAGGCAATGAAAGCGGGTGATATTACTTTAGAACAGGCGAGGATGCATCCCTGGCGTCATGTATTATCGCAATGCTTGGGGCGTCGGGACTTGCCGAAAGTAGATGTCCAACAGATGGAGGTACAACCAGGCGATCGCTTATTGATCTGTACCGATGGCTTGACTGAAGAACTCAATGATGCATTAATTACCTCTGACCTCGAATCAAGCAGCAAAAACGAAGAGGTAGCCGTTAACCTCATTGAAGCCGCCAAAGAAAAAGGGGGGAGAGATAACATTACCGTGGTGATTGTTGAAATTGACGAGATGAGTCTTGAGGGCTAGGTTAGCTTTAGCTCTGGGATTGAGCAAAATTGGCACATAACAAGGGTTCTAAAACTAAGCCAGTCCACCAATCCCCATATTTCAAGAGTCCAAACTCATGAATCCAACGATTGAGTCGGCGACTTGTTTCCGGTAGAAGTTGTTAGTCTGGTGAATTTCTGGAAAAAAGGGTTACTAAGTATATATACTTAACTAAAAGGGAAGAGTCTAACGAGCTTCCTAGAGCCGTGTCGAGCAGCAGAAAGTAGGTGGAGGAATTATCTTAAGTCCTGTTAAATATTCCGTGTGACAGATAGCAGGAGTAGGAAAAAAGGAAAGTTTTAGTAGGGTAAGCTCTCTTGCTTGAGCTAAATTCAGAAGATCTATGCAGACCTCAAGTCGCATCACTCTCCGACTGAAGGAATCTAAAACAAGAAACACTCACTACCCTAAGAAAATCGTTACCGATGGCAACTCAAAGTTACGTGACTATAAAGAAAAACTAATCAACTACTGATAGGCATAATTTGGTAAGAATCTTTCGGGAGGATGAGGCAGAGCCAGCTTTAAAAGTAAAGAATCTTAAAAGATAGAAAATAAATCTAAAAAATTTACTGAGTAAGATTTTTTGTGAGCCGCCTTACCCATGAAGCCTTTGACATCATGAATTCTTCCGTTTTGAATCGCCCGATTAAAACTGACCATATCCTTGTCGTGGATGATTCTCCGGATAACTTGTTTCTTGTGCAAACAATTTTAGAAGAAGAAGGATATGAGATCACATTAGCGGAAGATGGTCGAGTAGCGCTCCAGCATATTGAATCATCTCCTCCTGACTTAGTGCTGCTAGATGTGATGATGCCAGATATGGATGGCTTTGAAGTCACCCGCCGCATCCGAGAAAATCCCAACTTGCCGTTTATGCCAATCTTGCTGATCACCGCATTTGATCAGCCGAGTGTCGTTAAGGGACTGGATACAGGTGCAGATGACTTTATTCGCAAACCCGTAGAAGTAGACGAATTACTCGCGCGAGTGCGATCGCTTTTACGCTTGAAACATAGCGTCGATGAACGCGATCAAATTGCACGTCAGCGAGAAGATTTTGTCTCCTGGATGACTCACGACTTACGCACACCTATTGTCGCCGCAGAAAGGATGCTAATGCTCTTTCAGCAGGGAGCTTTGGGAGAACTTTCACCCGGAATGGAAGAAGCGATCACCACAATGGCTCGCAGTAACCGAAACTTACTAGCAATGGTCAACACCCTACTAGAAGTTTATCGCTACGAAGCGGGTCGTAAGAATCTGATCTTCTCTCCAGTTAATCTCCAAGAGATCTTGCAAGAAGTCGTTCAAGAACTTTCGCCTTTAGCCGATGAGAAAAAGCTGAATCTGAACTATCAAAGTCCAGGAAATCTTAACAGTAAAGTCGTCGGCGATCGCATGGAACTTCACCGAGTTTTCACCAACTTAATCGGAAATGCCATCAAGTTTACCGACAAAGGTTCAGTGGAAGTCCGCCTGAGTAATTACTCCAACCATAGTGAGCCTAGCAGTTCCTGGGTGATGGTTGAAATTCAAGATACAGGGAGCGGCATCTCTCTAGAAGACCAAAAAATGGTGTTTGAGCGGTTCCGTCAGGGTAACCACAAACGCTCAGGAAGTGGCTTAGGACTGCATTTGTCGAAAAAGATTATTGAAACTCACCAAGGAACAATTGAACTCAAATCGGATGTAGGTAAAGGCAGTTTGTTTATTGTGGGGTTGCTGGCTCAAGAGTGACAAGTAGCCAATTCCTGTAATCTTGAGGTACCAGCTCTTCTAGGGCAAGAAATTATGACGGATTCTATGTCATTGCGCGATCGCTATTTGAAGTTAATTGACGAGATTGTGCAAGCTACGCTCAAAGGCAACATCCGCTCGAAAGAGCAAGTTTATCAAATGCTGCGGCAAGGTGTCAGCACTGGAACCGGTGAAATTTTCGAGCGTTGCCTAGAAGAGCAATTTAAGACAACCCAGCAGCAAATCGACAATCCCGTAAGTGAAATCAAGCAAGCTAAGGCAACTAGGACTCTCAGGGCGCTTGGGACAATTAGTAGCGAGTACACCAGGCTACAAGAGCAAAACCGCGTCTCTGATGTCATTACAACCGCTACTCAAGCAATTATTACAGCAGCAGCAGGCGATCGCTTTACTAGCTTACTGCGGGTAATTGACCCGAATCGGCAACAGGTACTAAATTTACAACAACTGACACAACTGGCAAAAACGCTACAACAAGCAACGGCAAATTCTGACTCGGAAACTGCAAAAGAAATTGAGCAACTCTCACTCGGAATTACCGCAGGTTTGGCATCCTGGCAACGCTTGGAAGATTATCTAGTTAGCTGGATATACGACCAAAATCGGGGAACAATTGGATTTGAGGGACTTCCCGAACAACGTGGACCTTGGGCATTGTGGGCAAAACAGCTCAATAGTCCACTCCCGCAGTCACTGTTTCAAACGTTAGCGCGAAATCAATCGCTTACCGAATGGATTGACAGTAAACTCAGTCTGGAACTGGATGATTGGGTAGAATTGGCAGTGATTCTTCAGTGTTTACAGCGAGGACTGGTAAGTTGGTTCGATAAGATGGTTTACGACTCCAAAATTGGGGCGAAGCTGTCTATTTCAACCTTCATTGTTTTTGCCGTAATTTGGTCACAAGTCGCCAGTGCTTTGTCATTAGTTAGTGTTAGTGCCAAGCGAGATGCGATCATTAATGGTTGTTTTCAGGTAAGTTTGCAAATTCTCCGTGCCTTTGCCCAACAAGAGTACTTTCCTCTCTATGGTGGTGTTTTTGCAAGCCTGAGTGGAAGCTATTTGCGAGATGCAATGAATTATTTGGATGAACCCTTACGGCGAGTGGAAGGGACGCAGGAAAAAGCGCGGATTTTAACATTATTAGGTTACTCAGTACGCGCTCAAGGTCAGTATGACCGGGCTAATTATTTCCATCAACAAGCATTAGAAATTGCCCGTGAAGCCGACGATAAAATTTGTGAAATTGCTAATCTTAATCACTTAAGTCGGTTATGTGTTGCTCAAAAAAATTATACCCAAGCGATTAGTTACAGTCAACGGGCGTTAATGTTTTCTAGATCAACAGGAGACAAGTTAGGAGAAGCCAATGCTTTGGCTAACTTAGGATACAGTGAAGTATTTCAAGCCAAAGAGCAAGAACAGGTAGAACCAGAAGTGTATGAAAGTGCAATTCAATATTTGGAACAAGGGTTACAAGTATCAGAACGCTTAGGCGATGGGCAAAGTCAAGCGATGTGTTTTAGCAGTTTAGGAATTGCTTTGGTTGTCATTGAACAACCGAAAAAAGCCGTTGTTTACCTAGAAAAAGGCTGGCAAGCGGCTCAATTTTCTGGCGATTTGTATCTCCAAGGTGTAAATTTAGCCTACCTTGCTCAAGCTTGTTATGGGTTACAAAATTTTGCTCAAGCCATTTTTAGCGGGAGTTTAGGTGCGTATCTTTTAGAGCAAATTGGTTCTAATGATTGGCGTAAACCCGCAGGATTACTGACCATTTTGCAAGGTCAACTGGGGAGTGAAGCGTTTCAAACTTTATTGGGACAACAACGAGGGAAAATTATTCCCGTTATTGGCGTTGATGGCTATGATTACATTCCCCAACTGCTGGCAAAATATCGAGAGTCTATCTAAGAATACCCACCCCTATAGCCTGATTTTTTCCTCAGCGTTTGGCTGACTGAATTAATGGTCTATAAAGGCTATTGTTCATCCTTAATTGAGGATTAAATATTCCACGAACTTGTGGCTGCCACCGTGTAATACAAGCCCCTAAGAGCATTCCGCTGAATTCCAAAGTCAAGATACACCCTCTTTGATGAAAGAAGAAACGTTTACAAGTGAGGCTTCAAGTTTGTAATCATGCGTTTAATTTCTAGCATCAAAACACCCTGTTTTCCTTCCTTAGCAGCGAGAACAAGGAAAACTGCCTGTGACAAAATTTTGGAGAATATGCCTCAGTTTTTCAATGTTGATTGCCATTATTTATCCTTGCTAAATTACAGACAGTGTTTTTAGCCAACAAAAAACGACAGGGTATGAGATCAAAGAGAAAT
>CADCTM010000072.1 GCA_902805485.1 uncultured Coleofasciculus sp.
GAAGTTATTAAGCCGCTTCCTCCAATACTATTTTAAATTAATCCACCGCCTTTAAAAAATGCGATCGCCCTTGCTGAGTTGAATTTAGTTTTTTCTCTAAAGATTGCCAATCTTCCTGCTCAATCTGCTCAATCAGTCGGTCTAAGTTTTGGCGATAAGATAAAAGCGATTTCAGCAAGCAATCGCGATTGTAACGTGCCATCATCACCCCTAGTTCTGGATTGCCACCACCCACGCGCGTTGTATCCCGAAAACCCGAACTCGCCAACTGTTGCGCCAACTCTAAAACCATTGGGTTAGTCTCACCCATACAAGCCTCAATCAAATTTGCACTAACCATCACAGGCAGATGCGAAATCCCTGCCACGGCGCGATCGTGGTCTTCCGGGCAGCAAAAATAGACCCGTGAAGTTAGCGATCGCACAATCTCCTCCACAACTTTCACCGCTTTCGGGGGTGTACTTGCAACTGGTGTCAAGACATAAGGATTACCCGAAAATAAACCTGAGAATGCCGCCTCAATACCACTATCCGTTGTTCCCGCCATCGGATGTCCGCCGACAAAGTTTTGCCACAACGGCGCAACCTCCTCCACCACCGCTGTTTTCACCGAACCCACATCAGTAATAATCGCACCTGGAGACAGATGAGGAATCAACTGTTTTACAGTAAAAGCGATCGCAGCAATCGGCGTACAAACAAAAACAACATCAGCAGCAGCAAGCAGCGTCAAATCAACACTCGCCTCATCAACAGCACCCCGCTCAATTGCACGCTGACAAGTTCCAGGATGACGAGAGACACCCAATACCTGATAACCCAATCCTCTCAAGTCCAACCCTAACGACCCACCAATCAATCCCAGCCCCACGATCCCAATGTTCATCGTCAGAGTGCCACTACAATAGTTAATTTTCCGACAACGCTGAAAGATCAAGAGACTTAACCACCGCTCTTGAATCGATGCCTTTTTGGGTCGCTACCATTAACCCTTTCACTCAATGAGTAAGCGTGAAGGAACCAAAAGGCTAGCGCCGCCTTTGATTTTAAACTCATCCACCTATCAGTCCAAAGTAGCTTGCATGAATGACATAGAAATTATCAAAAAATATGCAGCAGGAATTAGAGATTTTGTCGCCATTAACTTGAGTGAAGCCAACCTGAGTGGAGTTAATCTTAGCGGCGCTAACTTAAGTGAAGCCAACTTGAGTGTCGCGAACCTCGCCGGCGCCAGCTTGTGTGGGGCAAATCTCAGTCGAGCCAAACTCAACGTTGCCCGCTTGAGTGGGGCAAATCTCTCAAAAGCCAACTTAACCCAAGCCAACCTTAACGTTGCCAATTTAATTCGGGCTGATTTGAGAGGAGCCAACCTCACTCAGGCAGCACTAATTCGCGCCGAACTAATTCGTGCTGAACTCAGCGGCGCCACTCTCCAAGAAGCCAATCTCAGTGGCGCTGATTTACGAGAAGCCGCCCTTAAACAAGCCAATCTGACAGGCGCTAACTTAAGTGAAGCCAATCTCCGGGGCGCCTTCCTCACCGGAGCAAATCTACAAGGAGCCAATTTAAACGGCACTGACTTAAGCCGCACCGACTTGAGTGGCGCCAATCTTAGAGAAGCTGAATTGAGACAGGCAAACCTGAGTTGCGCTAATCTCAGTGGGGCAGACCTAGGTGGCGCAAATCTCCGTTGGGCAGACTTAAGTGGCGCAAATTTGCATTGGGCAGACCTGAGCGAGGCAAAATTAAGTGGAGCAAACTTAACAGGAGCTGATTTAAGCAACGCCCACCTGATTAATGCCAGTTTCGTTCACGCCGATCTCTCGAAGGCACGGCTCATTCAGGCCGATTGGATTGGGGCAGATTTGACTGGTGCAATTCTCACCGGGGCAAAACTCTATGGCGTTTCTCGGTTTGGGCTGAAAACCCAAGGCGTGACTTTAACGTGGGTGGACATGAGTCCAGATGGCGACAAAAGCCAGATTCTTGACCTTTCTACGGAGGACTCCCAAAATTTCTTTAATGACACCCTCCCGACGGTACGCCTAATTATCGATGCCCCTTTGGATCTAGATGCTAATTTAGCTTTAGCCTCAACTTATCATCGAATTGCCCAAGTTTACCGACCTTTTAATAAAGCGCCTAGCATTGATGTCGGTGTTCGGCGCACCGCGCTCACGTTTCGCATCGACAGTAATGCTGAATTATTTACGATCGCCTACTTGGCGATTCTTCCTTTCAGCGATGCGGATGCAACTCATCAAAATATCATCGCCTTCGTCAATATGCTCCAGTCACAAGCGATCGAGACTTTACCCAGCCAAGAGCAAAAGCAAATTCGGCAATTAATCGCTACGCTCAATAGAACCATTGCTCAGATTGACGCTGTTGACCGTTCAACACTGACTTCTGACTTACTGACGCCACTTAACTTTACCGCCGCTCCCACTCAGACAGTTGTTACCAACTCCAGCGCTCAGAGTTTGAGTATTTACTATCACCCAGCTTTTGGCAAGCATTTAATGAACCAATCTAGGTTGCTCGGTCGTTCTAAAAACGTCTCCGTACAAACAGCCGCATCAACGCTGCCGCCAGTGGATACTGTTATTGAATTTATTAAAGCCTTTGATTAGTCCGTGCCGTAGAACTAAGTTGGCAGCAGGTTGTGACGCGATCGCCTCTAGAAGCCTAAATAATCAAGTCCGATTCGGCGGCAGGTTCAGTAAATCTTCAAGTCTGGTTCTCTCCTCTTTACTTTCCCTATCCCTAGTAATCGCCCTGGCATAATTAGAAATGGCGTGATTACCACCGCAAATTGTTCTTTGATGAAGAGCAAGCGGTCAGGCTAATTGCGCGAGTTGTGTTCATTTCTAGGGGCGTTCAGGCGCTACTGAGCAAGTGATTGAGGTAGAAGTCCATTCCTCTCTACGTGCCTTCTTGCGAGAGCAAGGTCAACTAAATTGGCCCCATCATTTGACGATGGCACGGTTGGTCGCAAGAGCTTTACGGTTGGGGCGTTCTGCCTTAATTCAGACCGGAACCTCTAACTCGTCTTATCGTCTGAGTTATCTTGCCCCAGCTTTGATTTGGCCGGAACCCACGATTTTGGTTGCTCCTGTTGCTGTGCAGCAGTGGTTGTTGCGGGTGGAAATTCCCCGTCTGCAACAGTGGATTGGTACGGATAAAGAAATTCAAATCGGGGACAGGTTTCCTGATCAACGTTTCCAGGGGCTACTGATTACCTCACCCGCCTCCTGGTTGGCAGACCGCTTGGGAGGGGGTCAGGGCTTCCCTCCAGACATTCCTACCCTAATTGATGGTGCTGATGACCTGGAAAGCTGGGCACGTGAACAACTTCAAGCCTGCATCCAACCGGGTGATTGGGATGAACTGATGCTCGGACGCCCCCAACAGGCTAACTTGATTCGGGATGTTCGCGTGCGGCTGACCAAAGCGGTATTTGGGCATCCTCCGAATCCCTATGAGTGTTGTCTGATTGAGTCCCACGAGCAAGATCTTTTGCGGCAGTTGTTTGAAGTTTTACAACCTGTTGCCGAGGTCGAGGGCTACCGCTATCTGCCGCCGCGCTGGAAACATTTTTGGCACGGTTGGCAACGCTCAGGTCAACTGATGTGGGCAGCGATCGCTAGATCCCAAGGTCAGTTTTCTTTATACTGTGAACCGGTTGAGGTCGCAACAGCCCTCAGTCCCATCTGGACTCAGCAACCGGTGGTATTAATTGGGGAAGCCTTGGATTTGGAAACTTCGGCTTCTGTTTACCGAGCTGGGCTTGGTTTAGGCGATTTGACTTGCTTGAAGTTCTCCCCAGACCGTCAAAATGAACTGATTCAACTTTATCTGCCCGACGGGCTACCAATGCCGAATACCCCTCGGTTTCAACAGGCACTGATTCAACAAGTTCGTTCTCTCCTTACCCTGAGTCCCAACTTCAAGGGTCCTGCTGTTCTTCTTGTCGGAGATGTCCCACTGAAAGCCCAAATTGGGGCGGTTTTAGCGGCTGAATTTGGTTCGCGGGTGCAGGTGGAAAAGACGGAACTGGATGATCAAGGTATCCTCGTTACGGGTTGGGACTTTTGGCGGTCTCATCAAAATGCGCTCCCCGCACCTCAACTGCTGATGATTTCCACCTTACCGCTTCCTTCCTTGGAAAATCCTAGGGTTGCGGGTCAAGTGGCTTATTACAAACAACAGCGCTTAGACTGGTTTCGCTTGTATCTTTTGCCAACGGCATTACGGGAATTACAACGCGCAGTTGCACCCGTTCGTGCCTCAATGGGCGTTGTTGCTCTCCTAGATAATCGCGTAAACCATCGCAGCTACGGGCGTCAAGTTTTATCAGCCCTCAGCCCTTTCGCTCGAATTAACTACCTAGACAGCAGTTTGTTTCGACTAGATAGCCCAAACTCAAAAGAGCGCTGGCTTTAAGACTTGCCGCTTGAAACGATTTTGCGGTTCGTTTTTCTTTGCCGCCTTTATCATTTCGTAAACAATACCCCTTTAACTCTTCTCAAGAGCGTTATGATCGTTATTTATTCAAGTCAAGGTTGTCGATCATGGGTGAAGCTAAACGCCGTAAAGCAGCACTGGGAGATAAATACGGTCAAGACACGAAGATTTTACCTTGGCTCCCAATTTCTAAAAGCCAGAGCGAGCAGTTTGTGAAATGGTCAACGACGGGGGCTTGGCTTGGCATTGGCTTACTTGTTGCCTACTGGATCACGGTTCGGTTTATTGGTCCAACGTTCGGTTGGTGGGATGTCAATTAGCTTGCTCGTTAAGCGTTTAGTGTTAAGCTCAAGATGTCATACGTAAACCTGCGTCATACAGGCTGACTTGACATAATCCCGTTGATAAGTCTATCTGTAGAGGGAACAAGATCAAAATCTTCAAGCTCTACTATTGAATGGTGATAGACTGTATTGCTCAGGGTGTAATCAGGCGACAAGTCCTTAGGAAGTGACTTGAGT
>CADCTM010000073.1 GCA_902805485.1 uncultured Coleofasciculus sp.
ACTCTACCGAGGGTAAATTCCCATACTCCTTAATCACAGTAATCTCGGAACGCCCAGCCGAAGCTTTCAACTGATTTTGTAAAATCAGCAATGTACTATCAATTCCATCATGAAGGTCAACCGATTTCATCTCCGCTTCATCAAGCCTTGAGAAGTTCCGCAACGATAGCACCAAATCACGAATGCGATCGGCTCCCATTTTCATTGAAGTCAGGAGTTTTGGGAGGTCAATTTTCACAAAATTCAGGTCAATTTTCTCCGCTTCATCCAAGATTTCTTGAACAGGATGGGGATAGTATTGGTCGTAAAGTTCCAGCAAATGCATGATGTCATGGATATACTGACTGGCGTAAGCAATATTGCCGTAGACAAAATTAATTGGGTTGTTAATTTCATGGGCAACACCCGCAACTAATTGCCCCAGCGAAGACATTTTTTCTGTTTGAATTAGCTGAGTTTGGTATGAGTGTAATTCTTTCAGCGCCAGTTTTAGCGTCGTTGCTTTTTGTCTTAATTGGGCTTCACTTTGCCGCAGTGCTGCCTCGATTTGTTCGCGTTCAACAATATCTTGTTTGAGCTGTTCATTCGCTTGAGTTAGTTGAGCCGTCCGTTCTTCAACTTGAACTTTTAATTGATCGTGTGCTTTTAATAACTCTAACTCAGCTTTTTGGCGCACAAGAATTTCATGGCGCAACTGCTGATTTGTATTTTTTAATTGAGAGGTTCGCTCTTCTACCGCCTGTTGCAAAATCTCAATCACACCGTACATATCTGCCGGATTTAATACTTGCAAAAGACTTGTCTGAGAAACAATTCCGACCAATTCTTCACGCTGATTTGTAACAACAATTCGGCGGACTTGACGGCGATGCATTTCTTCATGTGCCAGCCATAAAGAATCAGTGGGTTGAAGACAAAATAAAGGTGTACTCATCACATCTTGGGCAAGCATCCGCGACAAATCCAACTCCAACGCCTGAAATTGCACGATGTCTCGCTCTGTGACAATGCCAACAGGTTTCACTTGTTCGTTTCCCTGGGTGTCTTTTGATAAAGGAGGATAACTTTCGGCTTCTTCTGTGTCTTCCTTTTCGAGGTTGGGGGGAAAATTCCTAATGCCTGATGCTTTACAAATGACAACACAGCTAACCTGATGTTCTGTCATCAGCTTGGCTAACTCAAGGACGGAAACTGTCTCTGGGGCGTGGATGACTTGGTTTGTCATTACATCATTCACATACCTTAGGCGCGTCAGGAGATTGACCGGTTGCAAGGCGCGGCGAATACTATCATGAGTAACAATCCCTACGGGTCGATTTTGCTCATCGACAATTGGTAGGTGACGAATCCGATGTTGACGAAAAAGCCCCAGTGCTGTGAAGACATCATTGCTCTGATCTTGTCTTAGGGTAATGGCTGGCAATGTAACTACATCACTAACTTTGACACAACTTAGAGTAATCCCCGCTGCAGTTAGCCTGACAATATCTCGCTCTGTGAAGACTCCTAGCAGTTGTGGCTCTTCAATTACCAAGACACAACCGGCTGCTGTATCAGCAACATCGACAAGTATTTCCCATTCCTCATCGACGCAGGAAATTTTGTCTGATTTATTGGCTTCGGTGCTTCTACTTAAATCACCAGCAGGAAGCATACAACTGCGAAAATGACTCATCAGTGCCAAGACATCAACCAGTGGAGTATCTGGCGCCACTGTCAGAAAATGAGAGTCAATGGCTGGAGCTAAAGCTAATGACTGGAGGGGCGGATCATTAGGCTGCATGAGCAATTTCGATAGTGTTAGCGCTGCCTGGTTAGGGTTGTTTTTGTGCCGCAAAGATTGCCATTCTCTCTTCTGAGAAGCCATTATTAAGCGTCTGCTAGAATTTGGGGTTGTAGCTTTACGTGAGTTTCTCTAGTTTTCGCCAAAAAGGTGATGCAGGCAATTGTAAGCCCTGATACAGCTAGCGTTCTTGGAATATTTGAGTAATCGCAATAAATCCTTACATTGTTGCCCTAATATTTTCACAGTAGTTCAGATTAAAGAGTCGAGTTCAGCGGTTAGCCGATCGCGTTCTCTTAAGGTAGCCGATCAGCCCAAGTAAAGTTTTTGCGCTTTCTCCTTGCTTTTGTGTGGTTTTAAGGCTTTTATAGACAGACTTCGGCAATATTTACTAGACTTGCACCGACTAGCCTCCAATGATAGGGATGGATGAGAATTAGGCTCCCAAATTTAGAGGATTGGCTCGCCGTGCGCCTAACTTTTAAGAAATACTGACTTTCTAATTTTCTCCGGCTAGTGATACAGGAATGTGAGATCGTTAAAGATTAGAGAAATAATCTGTTGTTAAAGAGCTGAAAGTTCGATTCAGTAGTGCTATAAAACTTTAAAATCAGGTGGAGCTTCTACCGACAGGGATAAATATGCGTGATAACCCTAACGGGATTTATTCGGATCGCGATCGCTCAAAAGAAGAACTAATCGATGAATTGGAATCGCTGCGCCGTGAAGTTGCCGGACTCAAAACTACAAAAACGGCTTTTGATGCTCAAAAAGAGTTACTGCGAAGCCTGGTTGTCATGTTGCAAACGGCAACGGGAAAGCTCATGCTCCGTTCTATATTGCAACAAACCTTAAGCATTGCTAATCAGCTAACTTGTGCCGAAGAAGGTAGCTTGTTTTTGCTGGATGCGGATGGTGTTGTCACAGAAAGCCTCTTGGCGCGTGGTGCGACTTTGCGCTCACAGAAGCAAAGACTCGTCGGCGCTGTGCTGGATAAAGGTTTAGCTGGTTGGGTAATCCGTCACCGCCAAGTAGGACTGATCAAGGACACGATCCATGATAATCGCTGGTTAACCCTACCTAGCGAGCCTTATACGGTTCGCTCTGCACTCGCTGTACCCATCCTCCAAGGCAAAGTGTTACTCGGCGTGATCACCCTGATGCACTCCAATCCAGAGCATTTTAACGAGGAATCGGCCCAACTCATGCAGATGACAGCCGATCAAATGGCTTTAATTCTAGATAATGCTCAACTTCATAACGAACGCCAGGAGGCAGAGAAGGAGCCACAGCTAACCGACGAGGCAGTGTCAACTGAAGGGGATTTTTCTCGGATTGGGATCTACATCCTTTTTGGGGAAGGGAATTTTCTGTACGCTAACTCCCGACTTGCAGAGATTTTTGGTTATAGCTTCGGTGAATTAGTCTCGTTAGAATCGGTACTCGATCTTGTAACAAGAGATAACCGTAATTTCTTTGCCCAACATCTGCAGCAGTGTCTTCAAGGTTACAGCAAAAATCTCTCCTGTAAACTCCGGGGACAGCGGAAAGACGGGAGTCGGATTGATGTGGAAGTTTTTGGAACTCGAACCAAACTTTACGGCAAGTTCGTGATTATCGGCGCCCTCCGTTGGATTTGAGCAAACGGGGAATATGCGATTCGCGTTGCGGAGCCTCTGGCTCATCGATTTTCCCCAAACTCCTTAGTCCAACCATTCTCCAACATCGCGGGTGTTACGAACCGGGGGTTTCGCCGTTGGTATGCTTTGCTCTTTTTCTCCGACAGTCTGAGTTACGTAGGATGTGTACAACCCATCCGCAGGCGATCGCTTTTGGGCAGGAGAGGACACTACCTTAGACGGAGTGCCTAAATCTTTTTTGTGAGATACAGGATGGCACAAGCGCAACCGTGCATGAGCCTCATTGAGTTCTTGAAGTTTACAATGAGCTTTTTGTTGGAGGCGGGGATGACCGACGAAACGGTCAGGATGCCAAACCCAGGTCAAATCCAGATAGCCTTGGTGAACTTCCTCGGCGGAAGCTCCCGGATCTAGATCCAGGACTCTGTAGTATCGTTCTGCTTCTATCATCTACAACATCCTTGCTTTAGCAGGACAGGAACTGAGTGAAGAAAACCGTATTTTTTAAGTCTGAAGTGTCTGACGCTTAGGGAAAGCAAAAACACACATGATTTTAGGAAAGATATATTTTGTAGTTTTTCTGTAACATAAGTTTACGCTTTCACATCAGACCGTTCTCCGGCTTGTTTACGAATTTGTGATTAATTCGTTTTTTAGAGAATGTTTGCTCAAATCGTAAAAAAAACACCAATGTTAAGTGTGATTACAAGTTAGTCTGAGAAACTAGAGAAGTTGCCCGATGCTGATCGCCGGAGTGCCTGCAACGCACAAGCGATCGCCAGAGTGAGCAACATATTAAAGTTGTATGAGCGGGTGTAGTAAGCATGAAGCTGGCAGCACGAGTTGGTCAAGTCCGTCCTTCCCTAACCCTGGCAATTTCCGCCAAAGCGAAAGCGCTGAAAGAGTCAGGCATTGATGTTTGTAGTTTCAGTGCTGGGGAACCAGATTTCGACACCCCAGACCATATTAAAGCCGCAGCGAAGCTTGCCCTTGATCAAGGGAAAACCCGCTATGGTGCAGCGGCGGGAGAACCCCGATTACGAGAAGCGATCGCGCAAAAACTCCGAGAAGAAAATGGTCTTTGTTACGATGCCGAAAACATACTCGTTACCAACGGCGGCAAGCATTCTCTATTTAACTTGATGCTAGCGCTGATTGAAACTGGGGATGAAGTGATTATTCCGGCTCCTTACTGGCTTTCTTATCCAGAAATGGTTAAGCTGGCGGGTGGAAGTCCGGTAATTGTACCTACCGATGCAACCACGAGTTATAAAATTACACCTGAACGACTGCGCTCATCAATAACGCCCAAGACTAAGCTATTTGTCCTCAATTCTCCCTCGAATCCTACGGGCATGGTTTACACGCCTACAGAGATTAAAGCCTTGGCAGAAGTTGTTGTTGAACGGGATATTCTTGTCGTCTCCGATGAGA
This sequence comes from uncultured Coleofasciculus sp., assembly GCA_902805485.1. Taxonomy (GTDB): domain Bacteria; phylum Cyanobacteriota; class Cyanobacteriia; order Cyanobacteriales; family Coleofasciculaceae; genus CADCTM01. The sequence continues at coordinate 4,858 of CADCTM010000073.1, forward strand.
TTTACGAAAAGATTCTTTACGATGGCGCCGAACATTTGAGTATTGGTGCTGTAAATCCAGAAATCTTTGAGCGCACAATTATTAGTAGTGGATTTGCTAAAGCCTTTTCGATGACTGGTTGGCGTTTAGGT
>CADCTM010000074.1:0-8316 GCA_902805485.1 uncultured Coleofasciculus sp.
GCTAATCTTTATGCCAATCAGATGGCTTGATTTTTGTTATTAATTCCCTGAACACCACCGGTTAAATTTGCAACTTTTCGCTCCAGATCAACTTGCCCTTGATTGGCGGTAATAATGGCGTTTTCTGTTTGATGGACTATTCGGAGTGGCTGATCTGAGACAACGGTGCGAGCCTTTAAGTTCCAAACCGCTAAATTACTTGACATTAAAACTGGGGGTTCTATTGATGTCACCTGAACATTCTGCTTCAGGGTGGCAATCTTAGTTTTCAGATCAACCTGAGACTGGTCGGCTTCCACTCGGTCTGTTACTGTTTTGACTTTATAGCGTTCAATTTGGATACGTTTATCAGCGATCGCTTGTTGTTCTTTAATTTGCCACAGCAGGTGTTCGGTTTTCATTTGGAAATCAGGATCTTTGGCAATTGCCGCAACTTGACCGAATAATTCCAAATGTTGCTTACGGGTAAAGTACCGGGCTTCTTTTGCCGAGGCTTGGAGTTGAGGATGGCTTCCTTTCAAGTTATTGCGAACTAGGAGTAAATCGTCCTTGGGACTCCATTCCAATTCATCCCCTTTGAACACCGCACCATTACGGATGTCTGTTGCAGTAATTTGCCCTTTGAGAAAGATTTTATTACCCGTTTTCCGGATTTGAACTTCTCCGCTATTTGCCGACACTTGCAAGACAATTTTCCCATCTTGGTACAAATCTCCTGTCGGTTTCTCAATTTGAGCGGTATTTTTATCTTTGGTATAAGTTGCTTGCTTTGCCTTGACTTTCCATAAGGGTCGCCCTTTTTCATCTGCCTGATCGAGGGTGACATTGTTAAAAACAAGGGTACCTTCAATTGTCGTGGCTTTGCGGTCTTTTTCTATTTTTTTCTCTGTACGCTTTTGGCTATTATTACACGCAGATAATAAGGCAAAAGTCAAGAGGCAAAACCCAAAAGAAAGAAATCGTTTTGAACTAAAAAACATTGAGCTTACTTGCTTGAAATCCTGGCATTTTGTCATTAGTCATCAGTCTTTAGCTCATCACTAATGACCAATGACTACTGACTAATGCCCTATAGATTAGGCGTCCTGTTCATCTAACATACCAATACCCGTTAAGGGACGGTACGTATAGTTTTGTCGAGGAGTTTTTTGGATGGTTTCTTTGATATTGTCGAGGTCGATATAGCGATCGGCAACGTTGATTAAACTATCACTAGTCATCGAGCGTAAACTAACCACCTCAACCCGCACTCCACGGTAGCTAACTGCATCCACAGCATATGCTAAGTCCCCATCACCACTAACAAGAACTGCCGTGTCGTAAGAACCCACCAATGCCATCATGTCCACCGCAATTTCTACGTCTAGATTTGCTTTTTTCGAGCCATCTGGCAGTTGGACTAAATCTTTGGCAATTACCCGATAACCATTACGGCGCATCCAAAGCAAAAAGCCTTGCTGCTTTTCATTCGTGCGATCAACACCTGTGTAAAAGAAGGAACGTAACAGCCGAGAACCGGCGGTCAACCGCACCAAGAGCTTGGTGTAATCGATTTCAATTCCTAATTGCAGGGCGGCATAAAATAAATTGGAACCGTCTATAAAAATGGCAACACGACCACGATTTTCTAAAACTTGTTCGGGTGTAAAAACAGGATCAGTACTAAAGTTATTCAACATGATTTTTTCCTCAATTTGTTATTTAAAAAAATGATTGATGCCTCCTTTCCCTACAGCCAAAATTTTGGTCAGCCACTAAGCCTTCTTATGGTCAAGACGACGACCTAAGATTAGGCTTGTTCCAGTCTCACAAAAACGGGTTTTGGTAACTTAAGTTTTTGGTGAGCAGGTAAGATTCCCCAAGCGGCATGAGTAGTATACATTTCACAATCTCTACTGAGCGTTTCATTAAAGTTAATTGAAAATCCTAGTTGTTGATAAATGTCTGTGCTAATGCTGGGAATAATCGGAGAAAGTAGGTAAGCGGCAAGTCTAGCTGATTCCAACACAGCGTATAACACTTGTTCGAGTTCGGCGGTTTGCTTCTGTTTATACAGACTCCAAGGCGCTTGATCGTCAATGAATTTGTTACAAGCGCGAACCAGGGTAAAAATTTCACGCGCTACTTCACTGAATGCTAGTGATTCATAAGCTTTCGCTGTCCTTTGGCGTAATTCCAAACCGATCGCCTTGAGTGGGTTATCATCTGGAATTTCTGCACTTTTGACGTTAGGCACTTCACCCCCGCAATACTTATGCACCATTCCTAATGTCCGGTTGAGCAAGTTACCCAGGTCATTTGCCAGGTCAGCATTGACAATATCGACAAAACGAGTTTCGTTAAAATCCCCGTCTCGCCCAAACTCAATTTCCTTGAGAAAGTAGTAGCGAATCGCATCAGCACCATAGCGATTAACTAATTCCACAGGATCAAGAGTATTGCCTAAGCTTTTGCCCATTTTTTGACCATCCTTCGTCAGAAAGCCATGCCCAAATACACGATCGGTTACTGGTAGTTGTGCTGACATTAGCATTGCTGGCCAGTAAACTGCATGAAACCGCAGAATGTCTTTACCAATGAGATGTAACTTAATCGGCCACCAGGTTTTTAAAGCATTCTCTAGGGTTGGTTCCTGATCCGGATCAAGCAGGGCGCTGACATAGCCCAGTAGAGCATCAAACCAAACATAAAGCGTGTGATTAGGAGCAACCGGAACCGGAAAGCCCCAATCTACATTTACTCGCGAAATTGAGAAATCCTGAAGCCCCTGAGCAACAAAACTTAAAACTTCATTACGACGGCTTTCCGGTTGAATAAAATCCGGTCGCTCTTTATACAGTGCTTCTAGTTGATTTTGATACTTAGACAAGGCGAAAAAGTAGTTTTCCTCGTCTCGCCACTCTACTTGCTTATTGGGATGCAGGGGACAATAATGGTCACTAAGTAAATCCCGTTCTTCTTTGAATTCTTCGCAGGAAACGCAATACCAGCCTTTTTGTTGTCCCAGATAAATGTCGCCGTTGTCCCAAACCCGCTTGAAAAATTCGTTGACGATCGCCTGATGCCGCAAGTCTGTTGTGCGAATAAAGCGATCGTGCTGAATATCAAGTTTTTGCCACAGCGCCTCAAACCCCGCCGAGATTTTGTCGCTGTAGACTTGAGGCTCCATGCCTTTATCTTCAGCGGCACGCTGGATTTTTTGTCCATGCTCATCGGTGCCCGTAATCAACAGCACAGATTTTCCCCGCAGTCTTTCAAACCGCGCGAGCGCATCCGCTGCCATTGTTGTATAAGCGCTGCCGATGTGGGGCAAGTCGTTTACATAATAAAGCGGTGTTGTAACAGTAAATGTGTTGCTCTTGGTCTCGCTATGATTCATCGGAATGGAAAAAACTCTTTAACATAAACTACTTTTAATATCTCTCGTATTGCTACCCGTACTCATTCTAGTGGCTACTTGTTCTTGTCAGCTTGACGTACTGTTCATAACTTATAAAGTATTAATTGCTACAATTAATTACTACAAATAACTCAAGATAGTTTAATATTGCTTAAGTTAACTATAAGTAAGTAATTTTCAATCCGTTAGTGCTACTCTCATTCAAGTTAACTCGCTGCCGCTCCCACTGAGTTTCGACACTGCCCAAATCAGCCGTAATGCTGCCGGATCAAAAAACCTTCTCATTTTTGACTGAATTAAGGATTTCCATCCTAAGACATTTGCCAAACACTAACATCTATTAGTAATGTTAAGAAAAGTTAAGTAACAGATACGAGTAGATGACCTTAACGCATGGCTGACCAAAGTCCCCTACAAATGTCTCGTTCAGTGCTTACGGCAATGGGAACGCGGCTGTTCGTATACCATGAGGATCGCATCCCCCAAGACTCTGCCGTTTTGGTAGTCAGCAACCATCGCAGCTTCATGGATGCACCGCTACTGATGGCAGCTTTAGGGCGTCCGGTCCGCATTGCTTGCCATCATTACATGGGACAAGTCCCGATAATGCGGGAAATTGTTAAGCAATTAGGTTGTTTTCCTTTAGAGGAACCACAACAAAGACAGCAGGCTTTCTTCCAACAGGCAACCAAGTTACTACAGCAACGTCAATGGGTTGGCATATTTCCAGAAGGGGCGCAACCGATGGTGCATCTAACCCAGCCTTCTGAAATGGGGAAGTTTCACAGAGGCTTTGCTCACTTGGCACTGCGAATTCCGGTGCGAGATTTAGCCATCTTGCCTGTGGCGATCGCATCTCTAGAAGAAACCGTCCAGTGGACGGTACCCCTGCGCCTGTTGCGTGTATTTGACCCCTCAGAACCCTTATTTGAGCAACCCGGTTTGCATCCAATGGTGCTTCAGCGTCGTGTTGCTGTATTAGTCGGACGTCCTTATTGGATTAAACCGAAAGATCGGGAACTGTATCAGGGAAAACAGGCAAAAACCGTGGTCGCTCAAATCGCTAATGCCTGTCAAGATGAGATTGCCAAATTACTTTATCAAAGTAGTTAGTCGTTAGGGGTTGTTGGAACCGGAAGACAGACCAACTAACACTAAGTATTTTAAGTCGTAGATGATTGAATGGAAGTTTAACAATGCCAGAAGTTACAAGTCGTCCTTGTTTCCTGACCCCAAGACACATCAACCCCGATTATCCGCTATTTGTATTTCTGCCAGGAATGGATGGAACCGGTCAGTTGTTGCGATCGCAAACTGAAGGATTAGAAAAGGCTTTTGATGTCCGTTGTTTTGCCATGCCGGCTAATGACCTGACAAGCTGGGATGACCTAACCGTAAGCCTGTTAGACCTCATTGAAGCAGAATTAAACAAGCAACCTTCACGTTCCGTTTATCTGTGTGGTGAGTCCTTCGGGGGCTGTTTAGCTGTGAAAGCCGCGCTGAAGTCACCCGAACTGTTTGACCGAATTATTTTGATCAATCCAGCCACTTCATTTAATCAACGACCGTTGCTACGATTAGGAGCGCACCTGAGTCCTTGGGTGCCCGATTTTTTTTACCCAATATCGGCATTAGCACTTTTACCTTTTTTATCCGCATTAGGAAGAATTGTTCCAAGCGATCGCCGCGCTCTTTTAAACGCCATGCAGTCAGTTCCACCCAAGACTGTGAATTGGCGGGTCTGTATGGTAGTAGAGTTTGATGTTGATGAAACGCAACTCCACCGTCTGACTCAACCCATCCTCCTGCTTGCTGGTACCGCTGACAAATTATTACCCTCGGTAAAGGAAGCCGAACGCTTAGTGACGTTACTGCCAAATGCCAAGATGGTATTGCTGCCTCACTCCGGTCATACCTGTTTATTAGAAACCGATGTTAACCTCTTGGATATTTTAAAAAGCCAAAACTTTTTAGAAGCTGACGCTCGCGACCTTGCTAAGGCTAACGCGATTAGTTCCTAGCTTCAGAGTCCAATCAATTTTTAGGGCGATCGCTATTAAATAAAAGAATATTGACAAAATACCAAAATTACCCATTAGCTAAAAACAGCTTTCTCCACTTACCGATTTAGAGCGATCGCACTTTTCTTTAATCATCCTGGAAAAAGCGTCCGGGAATCAACGTCAGAGAAAACGCAATCGGGGACAGCAATGACCGATAATAAATTCGCGATCGCTAATTACAAACAAATTACTAATGACAAAGACTGCATGGGTATTTCCGGGGCAAGGTTCTCAAGCCATTGGCATGGGAGTCGATTTACAAGACCTTCCTTTTGCTAAAGTCAAGTTCGAGCAAGCCAAACAAGTCCTCGGTTGGGATGTTCTAGAAATCTGTCAAAGCGAGGACGATAAAGTATCTCGCACCCTTTACACCCAACCTTGCCTATATGTAATTGAAAGCATCCTCGCCGATATTTTAATTGAGCGAGGCAACATCCCCAATCTTTTAGCCGGTCATAGTTTAGGCGAATATGTTGCCCTGTACGTTTCTAGAGTTTATGACTTTGATGCTGGGTTACGTTTAGTCAAGCGCCGTGCCGAGTTGATGGATAATGCTCATGGCGGCACGATGACGGCATTGATTGGGTTTGACCGCGAACAACTAGAAGAAAAAATTCTAGCATCCCCCGAAGTTGTACTGGCAAATGACAATAGTTCGGCACAAGTGGTCATTTCTGGGACACCAGAAGCGGTTCAAAACCTCGTCGCTCAAATTAAGGTGAAACGCGCTATTCCTTTAAATGTATCCGGTGCCTTTCACTCACCTTTGATGGCAGACGCCGCCGCTGAGTTTCAGGATGTTTTGCAGTCGGTACCATTTAGCAAAGCTTTGTTCCCCGTGTTGTCGAATGTCGAACCTGTGCCAACTGTCGAAGCAGAAGTCTTAAAAAATCGCCTCCAGCGTCAGATGACAGGAAGTGTGCGCTGGCGGGAAATTTCAATGCAACTGCCTACTGAAGGCATTGAAAGAGTCGTAGAAATTGGTCCGGGTAAAGTCCTTACAGGTCTAATTAAACGGATGTGTCCTAACTTGATGTTGGAAAATGTTAGTAGTCTAGCCCAATTAACGGCTTGAGTTTTACTAACAATTAATAACTAATAAATATGAGCAGAAGCCGCGAACCAGTTGCTAGTTTAATGCTCTACCATGCCTTTAAGTGGTCGGTAGTTAGCCCCGTACTCCACGGTTATCTTCGGGGTCGGATTTATGGTGCCGAAAATGTGCCAAAAGAAGGGCCTTTGGTAGTGGTGAGTAATCATGCGAGTGATTTTGATCCGCCAATTGTGTCGTGTTCTTTGCGGCGTCCGGTGGCGTTTATGGCAAAAGAAGAATTGTTTAAAATTCCTGTATTAAAGCAAGGAATTGAGTTGTATGGTGCTTATCCAGTGAAGCGGGGATCGGCAGACCGGAGTGCAATTCGGGCGGCGATTAATTGTCTAACAGAAGGCTGGGCGGTTGGTTTGTTTTTGCAAGGAACACGGACAACTGACGCCCGAATTACTGAGCCAAAATTGGGTGCAGCTTTGATTGCGGCTAAGGCAAAAGTACCCCTACTTCCGGTAAGTTTGTGGGGAACCCAGGGAATTTTTGTTAAAGGATCGCCTGTGCCGCACTCGGTGCCAGTAACGGTGAGAATTGGAGAAGCGATCGCATTTCCGACTTCGACAAAACGGGAAGAATTGGAAGCGGTGACACAACAGTGTGCGGCGGCAATTCATACCCTGCACGATATGGGACGCTAAAATAAGCGGAAATTAAGCAAAAATTTGGAACAAATGCAGGATTTAAGATCAGAATTAGCCGAAAACATTGATGAAGCCGAGTTAGATTGGCTCAAGCCGCATATTCAGAGGGATGTGGTTGTAGTTGTCCATCAAGAGTTAGATTTGCTGGATGTGGGAGTTGCGATCGCTAATGATGATGTGATGTCAGTACAGCGTTGGATTAGCGAACAATTGCTGCACAAGCCGTTTCCTGAGCAACTCGCTGATTGGAATAGTGACCAAACGAAGCGTTTTCAAGCCTTGATTGTGCAGCCTTATGTCTTGGTGAAAGAATCAAGTGTTTAGAGCCGTGATTAAAATTGCAACTTACTTTTAATCAAGCCTGAGACATCACGGAAGGTTGCTCCAGTATGACCTGTCGTCACCCACAAAATCGCTCTTGCGCCATCTCGCAGAGCTTTCTCAAGGGGTTCAGATTGGCGTCCTGATGGCACAGATAAGGGTTTAATGACAATTGCCCGACTGCCAAACACAACTTCCCCGATAACACGGGCACGGCGCATATGGTCGTCAGATGTAATTAAATAAACACTATCAATTCCTTGGGCTTGCAATTCATCAACCAAGGTGGTGAAGTTTGTTACAGTATCTACCGCCCGACGGTCGATATGTAAGCGCTTGCGTTCTATTCCCGCTTTGGCAAAAATTTTTTCGGTATACCATTCTGAGCTACCTGAGGATACCCAGATCGGGATTTCTGGGTGCTGTTGAGCAATTTTTGCGGCATATAATTCTCGTTCCTCAGCGCCGCCCAAGACAAAGATCGCTTCGGGTTGTACAACATAGCTTTCAATTGCCTTGTAACCCCACGGAAGCGAAATCGCTAGCAGTGGCAACAGCCAGGGAAGTAATCTTACTTTAGAGTGGCGAGTTTTGGCAAATAGGTCAGGTCGTTGACGGGAAGAAATTTTTAAAAGCATGAATAAATAGATAAATCCGGTTGTATAGATACCATATTTATGCACCACATCTTCACATTTCCCATCATTACTCTTACTTCTTGCCATTTCTCTTTTTTAAAGCTACACATCGACGTAGGTAAGAAGAAAGGTAGATGGGAAATGTGAA
>CADCTM010000074.1:8326-17000 GCA_902805485.1 uncultured Coleofasciculus sp.
AGTAATGATGTTAGCTAAGGCGTGAGCAATCGCCATAACACATAGTAATTTATCAGTTTAAGGGTACTGCTAAATGCTTCAAAATTACTTGTAGTGAAAAATAAATTGTCCTGACTTAAAACCTTCCACCCTGAGCTGTTAGCGATCCGTACAAATTTGTAAAAATATCAAGCTCACTTGAAGTGAGCTAGCGATACTTTAATTAGAAAACGGGACTGGCCGGATTTGAACCGGCGACCTAGCGCTTCAGATTTGTGTGAGTTTCCCCACTCTCTGGACTATACCTTCACCATCAGCTTTATTCGCTTTTAGGTGGTGGCCGTCTAGTCTCTCGACCTTCCTGATTTCATTCATATGCGATCGCACAGTGCTGCTGAAAGCAGGTCGCTTAATCGCTAGAAACCAGGCTTGGTTCGGTATTGCCGTAAAGCGAAAGGGAATTCCTGCACTCCTTAGGTTTCACCGAATTTGACCACATTCACACATGGAGTTTCTTCCACGGTGCCCGATTATTTCAGGAGGCGCTTGCTCTATCCAACTGAGCCACAGCCCCAACATCCGCAACTTATTATAGCTAATAGCGTTGACGAAACAAGCAAGTAATTCAGTTCAATTCGTCGCCCTAGAGAAGCAGAACCTTACAAAACCCAGGGAAATTTGGCGCTATCGTCCCAAAGTTCTTCCCAGGAACCGCCGCCTGTTTCTAAGCCACAAACCGAACTGCTGGCTTTAATAATCGGGCTATTGTTTCCCTTACGTCGGAGTTCCAAGGTAAGCTTACCTTGCATTGTGTCCCGACAAAAAAAGATTAAACCCTCTTGTGTTGGGGCGCGTAGGAGTGTCCCTGGTTTATCTGTAGTACCCGTCAACTCAACTTGATACTCTGCATTTTCAGCTTGCATCTGCCACCTGCCCCAGGGTTGAATTTGCCAGCTTACTTTGGAGTTCCAGGGTACGAATTCATAGAACTTGCCCTGGTAGTGGATGCCAACCAAAGCGGCAGACTCTTCCCACCACAGCACTTGCCGCCTGCCGCCGCCTGCGGTGAGAGCAAGATCTGGTTCATTGTCGAAACCGTTGCAATTCAGCCAAAACCACTTTTGAGGAAAGGCACGACCCCAGTTTTTCTCACCATAGGCGGGGGCATCGGTAAAATCGTAGCGCTTACCATTCCACTCAATCCAGCCAGTTGCCAGACCATGTGCCATCAAAATCTGCCATCCAGGTTCAAATATCGGCAAATAAGACAGCCAGCCAGCCGTTGATTGTTGGGGTGCGCCCGTATCCGCCCAGCCGTACACAGGCTTGATTTTATACTGCCAGCGACAGTACTGCCCACTGCCGGGATCGCGAATAATGCCTTGATTTAACGTCCCTGTGGCTTGATACCCTTCAAGGATGTGATCTTCAAACTTAGCGGGTTCTAGGTATTGGGGGACAGATGTCAAGTTTGTTTTGCCCCAATGCCCTAGGGCTAAGGATTTTGACGAAGCCCAAAACTGATTAACCTTGGGGAAAGTACGCCAGATATATTGATCATCGGGACCAAGAATTTGGGCGGCGCCACCACTACAGGGTTTACCACCAATGGGATCATCGATGGAATACATGAATGCAAAAGTTTGACCATTATCCGGCAGGGTAACGCGGTAGTACCAACCTTCAAAAAAGCGATCGCTACCAGCATCCCAATGATATTCGCTGTGGGGCGTAGAAAGAGGATTTACCATAAACTCAAAAGGCTTGACTCTTTTCCAGTATGAGCGATCGCGTTCTTCTCGCCCTTGGTAGGCTACAAAAAATTGAAAGTGACGGGCGTTCTTTATCAAGTAAACTCTCCAGACAGATGGCAATTGCTGCAAAAAACGTTAATCCTTAAACTAGGACACAAGCGTTTGCTATTCAGTTTGCTCATTCTCTGACTAAGCTTTATGAAAATCGTCGGCTATACTTACAAACTCAATCGTTTTAGCTTGATAAAATCAAAAATCTCTACAAGTAAGGCTCTATCAAATAGCTGTAAAACAGCAAATAAGTTTGTTTGGTCGAAACAAGCCACTCACTTATTGCTACTACCATTAATTGGAACAGTAACGACATTATTAGGCAGTTGTGGCTCGTCTAATCTTTCTTCTCAAGAGCTTGCGCCCCCTGCGAAAGATACGACTTCTCAACCCGTGGTCAGTGCAAAACCTGAAAGTGATAATTCTAATAATAATTCTGCAAAGCGCCCTCTAGTTCCTACTCCTGCTGACAATAATTTCATTGTTGATGTTGTTAAGAAAGTGGAACCAGCAGTTGTTAAAATTAATACATCCCAAACGGTGAGAAGCCAGGAGCCAGATGAGTTAACTGATCCATTCTTTCGACGTTTTGGTCAAGGGCAACCGACACAGCCTCAAGGACGAAATTCACGGGGTCTTGGCTCTGGTTTTGTGATTAGCTCTAATGGTCAGATTTTAACAAATTCTCATGTTGTTAATAATGCCGATACAGTAACAGTATCCTTCTCTGATGGTCGCACTTTAGCGGGGAAAGTTGTCGGAGAAGATCCGGCGAGTGATATTGCGGTTGTCCAGGTTCAAGCTAATAACTTGCCTACAGTTAGTTTAGGGCGTTCGGATCAGGTAGAACCCGGACAATGGGCAATTGCAATTGGTAATCCTTTGGGGTTGCAAAAAACTGTAACCGTTGGTGTAATCAGTGCAACATCACGTTCTGGAAGTGATATCGGTGTTTCCGATAAGCGCATTGATTTCATTCAAACTGATGCGGCAATTAATCCAGGAAACTCCGGAGGACCACTGTTGAATGCGCGGGGTGAAGTTATTGGTATTAATACAGCAATTATTAGCGGCGCCCAAGGATTAGGTTTTGCGATTCCGATTGACACTGCACAACGAATTGCTCAACAATTGATTACTACAGGAAAAGTTGAGCATCCCTACTTGGGTGTTCAGATGGTAACTCTTACTCCTGAAATTAAACAAAGACTTAGTAGGAATCCTAATCGTAATATTTCCATAGAGGCAGAACGAGGAATTATCATCATCCGGGTAGTCCGAAATTCCCCAGCGGATCGAGCCGGAATCCGTCCAGGAGATGTTATTCAAGCTATTAATAATCAGCCTGTGAATAAGGCGGAAGAACTTCAACAACAATTAGAGAAAAATGGGGTAGGGAGTCAGTTACAAATACAGCTACAACGCGGGGGGCAAAGTTTAAAAGTCGCCGCACGTACTGAAGCACTTCCTGCTCAAACACAGTAGTTGATCAAGAGGTTATAGTTATGAAATTTGGAGTAGCTTTAATTACCACGATTGCGACGATAATAAGCGTAGCTGTTCCAGTAATTGCTCAAATTAATCGACCTTCTCAGGACTTTTTTGAGCGGGGACGAGAGCAATTAGAAAGAGAGATTAAAATCCTTCGAGAAGAATCACCAAACACCCAGCGAAATCCTCAAAAACCCCGCTCAGAACCTGTACTAGAGGTTTCACCGTCTCCAAATAGCGATCGCCAACCCAATCCATCGCCGTCCGAAACTCCTAAACCACAACCCACTCAGATGAATAATTCCCGTTGAATCGGGGAAAAGGAAACGTAAAAAGTGTTCTTGTAAATCCAATTTTTCTTTTAACTTTGCACGGGCAAAATTATTACAACCAATTCCCAACCATCACGTAGGGCGCCCAATAAATCGGTGTCTGATACTCACTATTTTTTAATAACGACACTTGAGCGCGGCGGAGGGCTTCGGCTTTCGTAATCGTTGTCTCAGATAACTCACGATAAAACTGTGTCATCAGTTTAGCGGTTGCTTCATTACTGACAAACCAAAGTGTTGCTACTGTACTACGCGCCCCAGCTTTTACTGCCACGCCTGCTAATCCCAATACGGCTCGTTTATCGCCGACGGCGGTTTGGCAGGCACTGAGAACTAGTAGTTCAACTGCCCCTTTACCCCCTTCTTCTCTGGAACGCAGTAAACTGTTGAGTTCGTTGACATTGAGGCGCTTATCCCAAACGAGAAGGAATGTTTCGTCAGCGTTGGAACTAAACTGCCCGTGAGTTGCCAAATGCACGATGGGGAAGGGCACCGAGTCAATGCCCTTTTGAATAGCCGCGCTGGTAAAGTTCTCATTGAGGAGTTCTGCACCGCCTACCTTTGCTTCTGTCAGAATTTCTGTCAATTCTGTCTGAACATAGCGAAGGGCAGGAAATTTGTCACGCGCTTGGGATAGTCCGCCTTTCAGGGCAGAAAGCTGAACCCGTGGCAGCGGTTTTTTAGCATCGAGTAGTTGTAGTCCAGGGGTGAGGGCGATCGCATATTTCTCTACCAAAAACTGCTTCCCATCGTTTAAGACTGCCATTGGTAAATATCAGCAATAGCCCCATCCAGCACAAAAACTAGGGTTTTAGTATTACTCGCCGCGAGTTCTTGCTCGGCGGGTCGAATTACAGCGATAAGCAATATCCGGTGCATTATATTGTTTGAGCCAAAACCAAGGCTTGATTCGTCAATTCTTTGGCATTACTCAGTTGCCCCGTTTGTTCGTACAACGCCGCTAAATTTCCCAGGACATACGCCTCCGCCCGTTGATCCCCGATGCGTTTTGCCAACCCGACTGCTTGTGATAATTGCTCTGCCGCTTCCTTCATTTCGGGAGTCGGTAGCTTCATCAAACTTTGTGCCAGGTTAATTCGGGCATGGACGGCTGTTTGATTGGGCGGTAATTTTGGAAGTTGAGCCTTGATTTCGGGTAATAGTGCTTGAACTTGGGCTAATTGTTTAGTTTCAATTAACAGGCTCAATTGATTTAATTGCGCCCTGATTTTTAGGGTTGGTGATGTTGTTAAATTCGCGGCGGCTTGATAAAACTTGAGTACGTCTTCAGTGGTTTGTTTTTTATTGTTTTTTTGCTGCTGTTGGGCGCGGGGGCTGTTTCCTAAACTAAACAAAGCGGCACTGATATCAGCAGGAGACTGCAATATTTTAGCAATTTCTAAACTTTGGTTTAAAGCAGTTTGGGATTCTTCTATTCTGCCAACTAATTGTAGAACATCGCCATAACTACGCAGTCCAACGGCTTTGATAAGTGAGTTGGGCTGACTTTGCAGAATTTGGTTGACTTCAGTTAAGGTCGTTAAGGCGCGGCGATAAAACCCTCATGTTTGCAAGCTCTGGGCTTGGTTGAGGCGGCTACCAATTGAGCCAATGCGATCGCCTACTTGATCGTAGATTTTAGCGGCTTGTTGCCAGGTTTCCAAGGCTGGTTCGGCTTGTTCTAATGAGAGTTACAGGCGTACTTGAATATCTAGGGTTTGGGCGAGGATTTTTGTTGTGTCTGAGCTTTGATTAAATTATGGGAGTTTTAAGCTTTCTGATATTGCGTTTTCTGCTTCTGTCTACAAGCCGAGTTGTTGATACGCTAAGGAAAGATTGCTCAAGCTTATTGCTTGCTTTAATGGGTTGCCTTGTGTTTTAAAGCTGGCTATCGCTTGTTGTAAAACTGTTACGGCTCCGGTATATTTTCCGGCATCGTATAAGGCTGTTCCTTGTTCTATTAAGCTAGTTTGATTTTGGGCAATTAAGATGGCGGTGGGTGTTTGGGCGGTAGCTAATATTCCTGGTACTCCTAAGATTAGGAGGCAGGAAGTGAGAAAGATTAAGGATAGGGTTGCTGGATGGTTAATTAAGGCTTTAATTTTAGTTTTTAAATCGCAGATGCACACAGATGTACGCGGATAAATTGGGATAAATTTATTAGTTTTATGGGATGATTTATTGAGGATTTGTTTTAAAAAGGTGTAGCGATGATCGAGAAGTAAAGACCGTTTTCTTGCCATGTTCGTTTCCTTGTTGAAACTGACACTAAGGGAATGCCATAATCGAGGCGCATGGAAAGGCGATCGCCTATTTGCACCTGTAAGCCGATTCCTGCGGATGCCAGAATGTTAGGGTCGGGATTGTCTTTGCCGGAACTACTCCACGCGCTGCCAAAATCAAGAAATGGTGCAAGTTGGACAAGGGTGTTCCATTTTCGGATGCGGGCGATGGGGAAGCGGACTTCGGCTGAGGCTAATGCGCCGTTATCGGTTAAGAGTACGTCTTGGCGGTATCCCCGGACGCTTTCTTGTCCACCTAAGCCAAATTGTTCTAAAGGGACGAGGGTTCTATCGGCTAGTTGCACATCTGCCCGCAGGAGGAATAATGTTTCTGGCGCTAGCAAGCGTACCCATTGTGCCTGTCCTCGCCAGGACAAAAAGCGGCTATCGGGACTGTCGTTGTTGATTGTGGCGTTGAAGAGTCCGAGTCCTAAATTAAATTGAGAACGGGCGGCAATTACTTCTTGGCTGGTGCGTTTTGTCCATTCCTGAAAGAATCTTAAGGTCGAAATGCGTGTGCGTCCTCGATCGTCGGCGCCGGGTGATAGGGGGAAGGGAATTTCTAATACGGATGTTTCACTTTCTTGGCGGGTTGCGGTTAAACCGATCGCAAATTCTTGGCTTGGGGTTTGCAACAGGGGTTGACGCAGGGTGAGTTCGTAGTAGCGGGAACTGGCTTCAATGCCGATCCGGTTGAAGGGAGGTTCGACGACGTTGCTGGCGGTGATGCCGTAGCTGAATCTGAGGGTACCGTTGCGGGGATTAATTGGTCGGGTATAGCTCAGATCGATGCCATTACTACCGACAGTGTTGCTATATCCTAGGTTCAGGGCATCGCCTTGTCCTGATAAGTTGGCTTGGTTGGCTTGTATTCGGCGGTGGAAGCTGCCAATGCTGGGAGCGCGGTTGTTATCTAAGCCGATTTGGGTGGTGAAGGTTTTGGCTTCGGTGACTTGGACTTCTAGCAAGTTTAAGCCTGGTTGAGTACCTGCGGCGAGTTCGGCTGAGAGGTTTTGGATCAGGGGGTTGAGTTGTAGTAGTTGTAAGGCTTCTAGGAGGCGATCGCGATTTAAAGGCTTTTCGGTTGCTAGGGATAGGCGCGATCGCACGTAGTTCGGGTTCAGTCGTCGCGTCCCGATCACATTAATCGATTCTAAGCCTCCTTCGACGACTTGAATTTTTACGACACCATCCTGAAGCTTTTGGGGGGGAATTAGCGCCCCGGAGGTAATATAGCCGCGTTTAATATACTCTTCCGTGACAGCGGAACGGGCTTGAAATAGTTCGGCAAAAGTGATGCGTCGCCTGGTGAATTTTGCGGTGACTTTGGCTAAGTCTTCGTTGCTAATTACCGTGTTGCCTTCAAACTCGAACCGTTCCACTTCAATACTTTCTGGCACTTTACCGGGGACAGATTCGGGGGTTGGGGGAATGGTGGAGGGCGTTAAGAGTAATTCTTCGGGAGGCGGTAGGGGGGCAGGGGTTTGCGGTGCGATCGGTTCTTGGGAAGGGGGTGGAGTGCGATCGGGCTGTCTATTGGGTAGGGTTGGGACTTGGGCGATTTGTGGAAGATCCCCCCAACCCCCCTTAACAAGAGGGGCTAAGAGTGGCTTATTGGCATCCCGATCAAGATGGCTTAAGATTTCGGTTCCCCCTTTATTAAGTGGCGCTAAATTTCCGGTTCCCCCTTTATTCAGGGGGGCTAGGGGTGATCTAACGCTTTGAGACGCACCATCCTTTAATTCTTCTGGCTTCTCATTAGCTTCTGTATCTACCCGTTCACTCGCCAGGGAATTAATTCCCTGTCTCACAGCCAAAGTCCTCTGTATCTGTAGAGGACTAACTACCGACTCAGCAGAATTTTCCTCAGTCCATTTCAAGGGACTTTCGCTATTAGCCAGGGATTTGAATCCCTGGCGAGTTTTGCGATCAGCGCGTTGCTCATGAATCGCTTCGCGCTCTGCGGTAGCAGCGCCAACGGCATCGCCTAATCCTGCTGCCAGTTCCGAATTCTCCTCAACCTCTTCACTCTTCACCGTCTGCGCTGATACCAGCCCAGCCTTCAAATTACCGCTCAAGATTAATAGACTAAGTGGTAATAACGACAAGCTTTGGCGACTGCGAAATTTACGATCCATGGCAGGAAAATACCGGTGTCAGTGTGGGATTGGGCGTGGCTGTAGGTGCTTGCGCTGTGAGAACTACCTCACCCTTTTCATCGAGCACCCAACGTTGGGCTTCGACGTATTGAGAAGATTTTGACAAAGGAGGCGTCGGGGGAGGCGTATTTGCAGTTGAGGTTGGCTTCTCGCCTGGTGAGTCTAATGTCACCCAATTCGTTACCACCGAATCGTTTTGTAGGGTTTCGTTCGGGTTGGGCGGCAAACCTCCCCGTTGAGTAACCGTAAATTTGTTTTCTTGAGTTGGCGAGGTTCTGCTGCGAAGGGCACACCTCTGGGCAATCAGTCGGGAGGTGTCAACAGGCTCTACAGGCAGATTTGTCAAGCCTTGGGTTGGGTCAGGATTTAGGACGTTGCCTCTGTACTCGCCTGTCCTTCCATAGCGAGAACTGACCGTAATATCGTTTGTGTTTAAGAAATCGTCTGAATTCTGACCAATTCGATAAAGTTTGAGGGCGTTGAGGTTAATGCTACCACCGGTGCCTAGATAAGCCTGGGCACTGATATCGATTGTGACTTTTCCCGGTTCTGTTAATCCACCTAACTCAATTTGATCCCCAGGCGCCCGTAATATACCGCCTTCTAGTCTCACCTCGCCGCCTACT
>CADCTM010000075.1 GCA_902805485.1 uncultured Coleofasciculus sp.
TGGCGCTGTCGATGACTTTCTCGCCACATTACTGCTGATGACAATGGATCATATCCAGCCACTCGGCATTATCGTAACGCCTGCCGACTGCTACATCCAGCCTGCGATTAATGCAACACGTAAAATACTAGATTTAATGGGACGCTTCGACATTCCTGTTATAGAAAGTACAGTACGAGGAATTAACCCCTTCCCAAATCTTTATCGTCGCGATGCCTATATTGTCGATCATCTCCCAATTCTCAACGAACCGGAGGTAATTCAAACGCCGTTATTGGCTCAAACCGGACAAGAATTTATGGTGCGAAGTCTTTTAGCCGCCTCGCAACCTGTCACATTATTAGTAACGGGACCTTTAACAACTGTCGCCGCTGCCTTGGATAGGACACCAGAAATTGAAGCCAAAATTCAGGAAATTATCTGGATGGGCGGGGCGCTCAACGTTCCTGGTAATGTAGAAAAAAGCCTGGAACCGGGACAAGATGGTTCGGCTGAATGGAATGCATACTGGGACCCAATCGCCGCAAGTCGGGTATGGGAAACGGCAATTCCGATCGTACTTTGTCCGTTGGATATTACGAACACAGTGCCGGTAACGTCAGAATTTGTCTACAAGTTAGGTAAACAACGTCAATATCCCATATCCGATTTAGCAGGACAATGTTATGCCTTAGTGATGGCTCAAGATTATTACTGCTGGGATGTCCTTGCCACAGCTTATCTTGCCCATCCAGAGTTTTATCAACTGCGAGAATGGGAAACTGTTATTGTAACTAGCGGCAAGAGTCAAGGAAGAACCCAGGTCAAAGCTGGCGGCAAAAAGATTCGAGCAATGGACAAGGTGGACAACGAGCAATATTATGCCTATGTCTTGCAGCAATGGGCGCGTTAGGCGGAACCTGATGTGATTTCATTTTTCCCAATACCTGAAGCCAGGGGTTTAAATAATCCTGAGAAATCATTATTTTTTTTAACAAACGTAAAAATTTAGTTTTATAAGATACATAACTTAGAAAAATAAGTAAAAATACGGTTAACCTATTCCGAACCTGAGTCGGCACAGTAAATGGCTCTCCCATTAGTATCCACAGGAGCTGAAGCTCAATCTCCCGAAGCTTCAGCGCCCAAGTCTCTTCTTAATTACCGTTCTTCCTTAGCCTCTACTTCCCCATCCTCGAAAGCCTTGCCAAAGCCTGCGGCGACAGGAGCAAATGTTCATTCTTTTGCCGCTCTGTGGGCGAGGAAGTACTTTGTTTCCGTTACGGCTTCTGAAAATGAGAATGAATCAGCCCTCAAGAACGCCGAAAATCTTAAGGAAATTACCTCCCAAGAAGGTCGAGAGCGGACTGCCGAAAAGTTGCTGCAAAACCTAACCTTGGCAAGCGCTCAAGCTTGGTCTTTGACGGAAACGCTGCTATCAGAGGAAATTCGCCGCCACGGCATCAACCCTGACTTGATTAATCCGCTGCAAATTGCCGCCGATACGCGCTATTTGTTTCAAAAAGCCCTAGATGCCTATGCTTCTCGCTCAACTCCGCGCCGCCTGTCGGTAGTTGTCGGGAAAGACTTCGGACGGATACGCCAGAAATATACCAGTGTTGATCGCCGCGCCATTGGGTTTGTTAGTATGCAGTTCCACTACACAGGGCAAAAGCTCCTACAGTGGCTCTCTGCGCCCGAACAAGCACTTTGGACACCATACCTAAAGGTGATGGACGATCATATGTATATGCCCCTACAGGCAGCTTATGATGCCGCTGCAAAGCATCCTTTTGATTCTCCAGCGCTAGCCGCCGTTCAGCATCTTTTACCCCTCAGCAGTAAAATCGCCGTTTCTGTCTGTAAACAAATCTGCCGCTCCTACCCTACCTATAAAAGTTACAGTGGCCCTCTCCAGACACTCCTAGTAAGAACGGCAAGCATCCGCGATGTTGAGATGTTTCAAGTTTATCTGTGCTTGTGTGTTTTGGAAGATGACATCCGCTCAGTACAGCAGGAACTATTTCCCCTGTGCGTTATGTTATATCCCCGCCTGAACGTAAGTTGGAGGCTGGTGGAAGAGATGCTAAAAACTTTAGGATGGGATATGCACGATCTGCTGGCTCCTAGCGATATGGCAGTCTTTTTACCTTATCTACGCATCCTAACGGAAATGTTTTCTTGTGAAGTTTTTGAATCGCTTTGAGCAGAGTTAAAAAGTTTATAAACGGGTTGCAAAAATTAGAATTTAAAAATCGAAAAATCCATATGAAGATGAGGACCTAGATAAGAAAAGATTTATTTTCAAGTAAGGAAACGGCTAGGGTCAGGGATAGCGATGTCTTAACGATTAGAGAGGGGAAAGTCTGCTGGAAATCTCGCTCAGATTATCTTAGGCTTCCCCCTAAAAATTGAATATATTATCTATGGCTTGGGCAGTGGGCAGTTTTCCCGGCAATAAACTTCTACTAAACCAATAGAAGCGGTTTTTTGAAAGTCCTTAGTCTGTTTTAATTCAGTTTTGGCTGAGGGATATACTCCGGCAAAGGGCTTGCCTTGTGGTGCTTTGGCACGGAAAGCGATCGCTTTTGTATTAAGCTTGGCAAATTTAATATACTCCCTCGACTCATTCTGGATGTTGTACGCTAAGGTAGCCCCACCATAAACGCTTTCAGCTTGTTTAATTGGCGTTCCAGGACCAACTCCTTCAGCGGTTCGATAATTTGGATTGTCTGTTACTAACGCTTCAATGACATCGGTATCAGCCAGACGTAACAGAGTGGGGTACAAAATATAAAATTGGTCTTTTCCCCCTTGGCTAACCGCGATCGCATCAAAATCTACAATAAAAGGTGACTTAACTGTAAATTCTGCCGTACCACCTAGCAATTGTTTGAGTTGTCCTAATGTCATGCCAACCCTAGCCACGCCAATGCCGTCGGCGGAGATGAGTTTGTCTTTAGTGGGGGGAGGATTAGGAGTAGCAACTGCTTGACTCCCCTTAGGCGATGAAGTTACTACCTCAGGCGAGTTAGTGCTAATCGGTGTTGCAGGTGTTGGAGTTGGTGCGGGTGCTGAATTGACGACTTGGGGTGTACTGGTGTTAGTACTAATTGCTTGAGGAGATTTTGCTTGGGTTGGGGGATTTTTTGCTCTGGTGCAACCCATGAGAATTAGCAAAAAACTGAGGTAGAGAATATTTCTAGTCCGGTTCATCTAAGCTTGTGACTTCAGGTACAGAGGGATTGGAAATCGCTAATGCTAACTGGTATAGTTGACGCCGAGGGAGCTTGGTCATTTCAGCTAATTGACGGGTGGCTTGCGATCGCGAAATTCCTTGACTCATTATTTGGATTAATTCTGCTTTTAGAGCCTCTTCTGATAGTACTGGCATTACTAACTCGGCACCCGCAACGACGAGGGTAAATTCTCCCTTGGGTTCAGTCTGGGTATAATGAGCGATCGCTTCTTCTATTGTTCCCCGCCAAAACTCCTCGTACAACTTCGTCAACTCCCGCCCTAAAACGATCTTACGATCTTTTCCTAAACAGTTTGCCAAGTCTTTCAACGTAACGCGCAACCGATGGGGAGATTCGTAAAAAATCAACGTCCTCGATTCCGCTGGTAAGGATTCTAAGCGCTGTTGACGCAATGCGCCTTTTGCTGGTAAAAAACCTTCAAACACAAATCGGTCTGTTGGTAGTCCCGCCGCCGATAATGCTGTTAGGCTAGCACTTGCACCAGGTATGGGCACGACTTTTATCCCCGCCTCGATGGAAGCTTTTACTAACTCATATCCAGGATCGGAAATTCCGGGTATGCCAGCATCGGTAACTAAAGCGATCGCTTTTCCTTCAATTAGTTGATTTAGTAATTCTGGTAAGCGCTCTTTTCGATTATGCTCGTGGTAGCTCAGTTGAGGCGTTTTTATTTGAAAATGTTGTAATAGTCTACCTGTATGGCGCGTATCTTCGGCAGCGATCGCATCCACTGATTGTAATATCCGTACCGCCCGGAAGGTCATATCTTCCAGGTTGCCGATTGGCGTCCCCACGACATAAAGCGTTCCCATACTGATTGGTTGCTGTTTTTTTGGCGAAAGGAGGTTAAGTTCAAAAATTCTCCATTGCCTGTTTTTCTTGAATATACACGTTTCGCAACCACTGCACGGCTGATTCTGGCATTGCTGACTTAATTACACTCACTAGTTCTCCCCAAGTGTGCATTTCTAGCAAGGTGGGAACGGTTCTAAATTTTTCGGCATAAAATTCAGACCAAAACTTGGGCGCTTTATTTTGGTTTTTCTGCCAACGCTTGCGCCAAATCAAGAAATCCTTGGGCGTGGGTGGTTCTACCCCTAAGATTGGGGGAAGATCGGCATAGCTGACAAAGGTACTAATGCCTTTGCCGACAACATGGATGACGTGTCGCCAGCAGTCGATACGGTAGATTTCATGGGGTTGGAGATTGAGGAGGAGAGCGATCGCTTCTCTTGTTACAAATCGAGCTTGATGATGAATCTTGGATTGGGGCTGTGAGCTTGATATCATAGTAGATGTCTCCCCTAGATGGGAGTTTGGTTTGATTAGCGATCGCCTAATGTCCGATAAAACTAAAGGCGATCGCTTTTTAGATGTAATTATTAAAGACCAATATTGGGCTGTTGTCAATAATGGGCTTGGTCAGGCTACGAATAAAAGAGTTTGCTTCGGAGAAAGGCTGGACACTGAAAGAGGTTTCTGATCGTTCCGGAGTCCCATACACAACTCTCAAGAATTATGCAAAGTCTTCTGGATTAGCAACTGTTGACGTTACTTCCCTACACAAGTTGGCTCGTACCTTTGATGTTTTGATAGAAGATTTGTATGAAATAGTGCAAGAGTAGGCGACTTGGGCACTCTACTAGCCTTTTTTGAGCTATGCCAAAATTAACCTAAGTATCCCGGATTTGTGAGCAATGGCTTGGGCAGTTGGACAAAGATTACAAGG
>CADCTM010000076.1 GCA_902805485.1 uncultured Coleofasciculus sp.
CTCTATTGAGCTGTTGCGCTGGTTATCGCGGCACAGTTCAGAATTTGACCTAGCTCATATTCATGCTCTGTTTTCCCCCGTCAGTACCGCAGCGGCAACAGTTGCACGGTATAAAAAGTTACCTTATATTCTCCGACCTTTGGGTACACTTGACCCGGCTGATTTACGTAAAAAACGGCAATTGAAGCAACTTTATTCCGCATTATTGGAGCGACATAATTTAGCAGGTGCGGCGGCAATTCATTTTACTAGTGTTCAAGAGGCAAAAATTTCTGAGCGTTTTGGAACTCATACGAAAGATTTAGTAATTCCGTTGGGTGTGCGACCCCCCCAACAGCGCTTAGTAAGGGGTGAGCATGAGAGCGTAAGGGCTGATTTTGGTGTTTCGGATGATCAGCTTTTGCTACTGTTTATGTCTCGGATTGAGCCAAAAAAGGGATTAGATTTGCTAATCCCGGCGCTAGAAAGGCTATTAGTAGAAAACAGTAATTTTCATTTTGTTCTCGCTGGAACGAATCCTCAAGACCCGAATTATGAAAAGCAAATTCAACAACGAATCAAGGCTTCAACTTTAGCGTCGCGCACGACAATTACTGGTTTTGTTACGGGGGAATTGAAGGCAGCTTTGTTACAAGAGGCTAACTTATTTGTTTTACCTTCTTATTACGAGAACTTTGGAATTGCGGTCGCAGAAGCGATGGTTGCTGGGACACCTGTGGTAATTTCTGACCAGGTTCATATTTGGGAGGAAGTGAAGGACGCCCAGGCGGGATGGGTTTGTACCTGTGAGGTAGAGGATTTGGTGGAGACTTTACAAGAGGCGCTTCGGGATGCTGGGGAATTGCGGCGTCGGGGTGCAAATGCTCAGGATTATGCCTTGAGAAATTATAGTTGGGATGCGATCGCTCTTTCTATGATTCAGGCTTATCGGCAAATTCTTGAGTAAGAAATTTTTAGCCATCAATTACCTAGCCCTAACCTCTCGCTCCTCGCGGGGAGGAACAGCAAACGCCGCCTCAGCCGACGGATCTTTACTCTCACTAACCCCACGAATGTAAGGCATTGGGTTAACGATTGCGATCGCTAATTGATTTTGGCTGATGCCATAGGTTTTCAACACCTGCCTAAGTGCTTTGCCTGCTCTTCCTATGAAAAAAAAGCAAAAGCGAGCGAAGCCCTACGAGTTGCTCAGATGTTGCTGCCATTCGCGCAGCACTCCATAAACGCGGCTACCGGCTTGGGAAACAACCCAAACCAGCCGTCTGGAAAGTCACAACCCAGAGGAGGGGTCACATTCTTGGAGTTATGAAATCCCCGCATGACCTAAAGCTAAACCCGCAACCAACATCCCCAATACCAAAAATGGTTGAGCGCTGGCTTGATACTTCACATCATTTTCCAACGGATTACGCAGGAAATACATATCCTGAAAAGTAATTTGAGGAATAATCAACAACAACAGAATTGCCGCGTAAAGATTCTTGTGAATGCTGATTAAATAACCCGCAATTCCCGCTTGAAACACATCAATCATTACGACACAAATCCACGCAGCAGTGCCGAGTCCAAACATCACGGGTAAAGATTTTAGACCCAATTGGCGATCGCCCTCCACACTCTTGAAGTCATTAACGACAGCAATTCCCAAACCCGCCAAACTATAAAACAAAGTCAGAATCGCAATCGTCCAATTCAACTCACCAAATAAAGCATGACCCGTCCACCAGGGCAAAGCAATATAACTTGCACCAAGAGCATAATTCCCCAACCAGCCATTCTGTTTCAACTTCAGAGGTGGGGCAGAGTAAATATAAGCCAGGAATGCGCCGCCGATAGCAATACAAGTAATTGTCGGGAACTCATGACGCGCCCAGATATCTAAGGTGTAGGCTAAACCAATACCAGCAACTAATAAAACCAGGATTTGTGTAACGACTTGGTTGACAGAAATTGCCCCGGAAGGAATTGGGCGGTAAGGTTCATTAATGGCGTCAATTTCGCGGTCATAAAAGTCATTTAATGTTTGGGTATAACCCACCATTAAGGGACCCGAAAGCAACATACAAGTTAGCGCTTTCAGAACATCTTCCAGCGTCCAACTGTAGCCACCAGATGACGCCGCACCGCAGACAACGCCCCAAATCAGGGGTATCCAGGTAATCGGCTTCATTAACTGGAGGCGAATCTTCCAAATTGAGGTTTCACCAAGGGCGGCACCTTTCATCCCCAGTAATTGCCGGGTTTTAGCGCTACGTTCGGCTGAGTTTTCCTTAGTCATTTGTTGTTTTTTGTTCGTTGTTTTTTGTTGGTTATTTATTGTTAGTTATTAAATACTAATTACCAACAACAAATAACCAATGACTAACTAAAACGAGATCGTGAGATAACTATTTTGGAATTTAGCACCTTTTACCGATTGACCGCTCAAGCCAGGAGGCAGCAAGATATTGCGCCGTTGGTCGCCTGCATCAATAGTGACTTCTGGACCCGATTGAGTGAGTTTGACTTGCTTTTTGTCAAAACTAGGCAAGAACAAGCGTACCTCGCGGGCAGGGAGGTCAATAGTGATGGGTTTGGGGGCAAGGGAGGCTTGTTTAAAATCGGGCAGGGCATCCATTAGGGGTTGCCAGTCCGTATCGGTGCGGAAGGGGATCGTACTCAGAGGCAACGGGGCAAATTCTGCCGCCACATCAGTTGTTGCTGACTGGTTGAGGAGAGTGCCACCGACTGTGAGTCCGACTTGTTGGGCGCCACCCCAGAGGTATTTGGCAGTGGCGATCGCGATTGGGTCATCCGTCGTCACCAAGTATGCGGCAACGCGGTTCGGATCAGCGAGTGCCGCTTTGCCTTGTTCTAGGATATTAGTGGCTTGCTTTGTTTGTTCTGGGGCGAAGTTGTCCCCCGTCCAGGATACGTTGAGAACGGTACTGGTAATCGGTTGAATAAACGGCGATACAGATTTCCACACATCAGAATCTTCCACGACTTTGCGGAAGCGGCGGATATACCAACTGAGGACTTCTGCCATCCCCAACATTCTCAGGGTCGCTTGGTCGCCATCGCCGTCGTAGACGATCACATCGTAATTACGGCTATCTTCGTACTCACGAAGCGCATTTAGTGCCAAGGCGCTGTCCATTCCTGGTAAGACACCGAGTTCTTGACCAAAGACATTTTTTAGGATCGGCGATCGCAAATATTGCGCTTCGAGTTTTTTGACTTCTTCCCAACTGCGTTCTAGCAGTAGGGTACTTTGTAGCTGAACCGCTTGGAGGTTAGCGCCAATTTCCGTAGGGTCTGAACCCGTGGACGCGCCTAGGAGAAGTCCAAAGGCAGGAGTCGGGTCTTGTCCTACTAGTAGCACTCTTTGACCAAGGCGGGAAAGTTGTTTGGCAGCAGCAATCGCCATTGTCGTGCGACCGGTGCCGCCTTTGCCCAAAAAGGTAAGTATCAGGGCCATTGTTAGTTTTCTGCGGGTTTCAGTTCGTCTTCAAAAAACCAGGTGCTTGAGTTGTCCTCAAATTGCACCACGATGCCGACACCACTACCATCAGTCATTCTGAAGCTTTTGACAGTGCCGACTTTCCCCAGTTTACTGACAATAGCGGGGGATACCCTGTCTCTGAGGCGGTAGACTTTTACTTTTTGCCCGATCTCCATTCCTGTTACTGTGTCCGATACGATGAATCATCCCACAGTGTAGCGGAATAAGGACTCTAGGATGTGGAGTTTTGGAGAGCATTTTGTCCTTATCGGGTTTGGGACAATGGGATTTGTCCTAAGGTGGAGTGTTTTGCGATCGCACTCTTTTCTTTACAACCCAGAGGCACAGAAGCGACGCCTCGGTATTCCCTTTTAAATTTAAGATAAAGTAGCCTATACCCAAAGACAGGATGGGAAGTCAGCCAACGGGAACTCTGTTATGTGACCCAGCTTCCTAAGAAATAAGGGGTTTGGTCTGGTGGTTATGAGTGAGGAAACGAGTGTTAGTTAAAGAAATCAAAGTATTTATCCGTCGGCTTGGCAGGGTGAGACACTATCTGCCAATAAGCGAACAACAGTGGACGAAATTCGACTTACTGCGGACATTGGTACGACGGGATTTGGAGGCACGATACAAAGGTTCTGTCTTGGGCAATTTGTGGCCGTTGTTGAATCAATTGTCGCAGTTACTAATTTACACTTATGTGTTCTCAATCGTGCTGAATGTGAAGTTAAACCTTAAGGGTTTGCCTCCGAATAATATTACTTTTGGCTTATGGTTATTTGCAGGATTACTTCCCTGGATTGCCTTTACTGGGGGACTAATTCAAGCAACTGGCTCAGTGCTTGCTCAACCTAATTTAGTCAAAAAAGTCGTATTTCCACTGGCTTTATTACCATTAGTACCAATTTTAGCAACCTTTATTGAAAGTGCCTTTGGTTTGATGGCATTGATTGTCTTGGTAGCGGTGTCGTCTCAAACTTTGCACCCGACTTTAGCACTGTTACCACTAGTTTGGTTGCCGCAGTTATTATTAACTGCTGGATTAGGCTATTTACTGGCAGGACTTACGGTATTTTTGCGGGATATTCCCCAGACATTAGGAGTCGTTTTAAATCTTTGGTTTTATTTAACACCAATTGTCTATCCTGCTTCAATCATTCCCGAGGAATTTCGCTATTGGGTATTTTGGTTAAATCCTCTAGCAGCAATTGCAGAAGTTTACCGCGATTTGGTCTTAGTTGGACAGGTAACACATTGGGGAGAATGGGGAGTTGCTTCTATTATTTCTGTGGCAGTTTTTTGGACTGGAGTCGGATTTTATCGGCGTTTAAGACCGGCTTTTGCTGATGTACTGTAGCCGATTAATGATGAGAATTACACTTGATAGTAGTCCCGATACCAGGCAACAAAACGCTCAATTCCTGCCTCAATTGAAGTATTAGGCTTAAATCCTACATCCTGGACT
>CADCTM010000077.1 GCA_902805485.1 uncultured Coleofasciculus sp.
CCAAGGCTATTCGGACCGCCTGATGCTGTATACAGCCGACCTGACTTTTTCCCACTGGTCAGTCTAATCATCTTAATTCGCAGTTGGATTCGTTCCAGCTGTAGCCAGGTGGGTGATTGAGGGAGAAAAGTAGCGGAGTGCTTGTCGCAGGATGAGTGACAGCAGCCGCTTATCTGAAAGAGGGGATGAGCACCTCAAAACACCAAAGTTGCGATCGCTTCATCCAAATCCTCATCTAGCACCTCCAGGTACTTCTGCAAAGCCGACAAGGTTTTGTGCCCTGAGATTTTCTGAATGACTTTCAACGGCACACCCCGCTTGTGCATCTGAGTCAGACAGGTGCGGCGAAAACTGTGAGTACTGGCTCCTTCGATACGCAGTTCCAGAAACGCCGCCCGTAGAATCTTATCCGCTGAATCCGGGTGAATGTGTCCTCGACCATGACGACCTGGGAACAGGTAAACCTTCTGTGAGGAGTAATTTGACAGTAGCACTCTCAACTTACCTCCAACGGGAATCGAGCGAGTGCAGCTTTTTCCTTTAGTGTTGCCGCGACGGATTGTGACGCGGGGTCTAATGCTGCCATCTATCGAATAGACATCCTTGGTGTGCATAGAGCAAGCTTCAGCAATCCGAGCACCCGTGTAGAGACAGACCCCGAACAAAGCGCGATCAGCTCCGCTGGTGCCTTCGGCAATCGCGTGCTATTTTTAAACCACCCTCAAACAAACTTTTTATCTCGTCCGGTGATAAGATTTTAGCTTGATCATGACGGTCTATTTTCATAACTTTACCTTACACCGACAAATTGAACTATTCCGGTGTAAACTTCTGGAACCTCGTAAACTGGTTGCTCCTCTGACTGGGACAGTTGGGCTTAACCAAAACTTATCAATCGCTTGACTCCCAGGATGCCTCAAACCCTTATTCTTTCGTTGTTACCATAAATTTTATTTATTGCTAGCGACTGGTTAGAGGATTAGAGCAATGCCAAACCGCTCCATTAATGGTACGCCTTAAAACAGCAGACGCCATGTTAATGTAACCTCAACCCGATATGTGAGATGGGGGACTAATGACGAGAGTTCATCAGTGTTGCGGGCAGACGGAACATCACTTTCACAGGTTTGCCAAATCCAATAGACAAACACTCATTGAGAACAGGTTGTTTAATCTCTGACCTGAACAATTTCAGACCTTCTGACAAAACCTCTACAGTAATAGTAATTGTAAAGCGACCCGATTCAACATGAAAAAGTCCGGCACTTTTTGATAAAAACTCAGCAGCTTTTGGAGAGTTCCCATAAACTAAATTCAGGGTTCTACTCCACTGTGTTCTATATTGATGCCCCACCTCAGGATTTCCTACTTGAGGGACTACTACAGCATTTGTTGAACCTTTTTCTAATTCTTGTTTAAGCGTTTTTGTGCCTTGATTCCGAGCTGTCACTTCTAAGTTAGCCAGTTTTTCCCTTTGATTGGAAAACCCTAGAATTTCTTTGGCTGTAGAGCTTTGGGCAGCTTGCTGTTTTCTCGCTTCAATATAGGCTAAAGCCGCCAATCGATTTTTATATCTCCGATAGGCTTCCTGAAACAGTTCCCAAGCCTTTTTTGTGGGAATTACTTCCGGAGCTTGAGATAAAACGACAATCTCTCTCCAATCTCCTAATGTAAAATCCTGTATCGTTTCTATGAACCGCATAAATATCGCTTTATAAATTTGGTTCGGCTTGCCATTTAGGCGTTCTTGATCGATGAGTTTAATCACCGAATGAATTCGCTCTTTATCAACGCTTAAGTCGATTTCTTTAATTTCTGGATGAACTTCTTTCTTCAGGGGAACTCTAGCTAAATAAGCCAAGGATTCGGGCTTTTCAAACTCAATAGTTTGACTACAACTAGGACATTTAGCTTGATAATGAAAGACCAGTTTGCCCAACTCATCTACAGAAGCTGCCTGACTAACAAGCTCGTTTGACAAAGGGACGAAAACATGAGTGCAATGGTCACATTTTATAAGTCCTCTATTTCCAAGACTTTGGGGGACAGGTTGACAAGTTAGTTCCCACTTTAATGGCTCGTTAGGAAGTCCATGTTGTTGCCAATTATCTGTTAAATCAATAAGGATTGTATTACCCCTATCTCGGTTGGGTCTTAGACCTCTACCAATCATTTGATGCCACAGAACTAGACTTTTAGTAGGACGCACACACAGAACGGCTTCAATACTTGAGCAATCATATCCTTCGGTGAGAAGTTGATAATTACAGAGAACTTGGATTGTGCCTTTTTCAAATTCTTTAAGAATTGCAAACCGTTGAGGAGCTGCCGTATCCCCATCTAAATGTTCAGCTGAAATTCCTTGTTTCTTGAATGACTCGGCTAAGGTTTTGCTGTGTCCTACACTAGCAGCAAAAACTAGAGTTTTTCGGTTTTGAGCATATTTATTCCAAATCCTGTAAATCTCACTTGGACTGATTTGAGAATTGATGGCTAGAGCCAGTTCTGTAGAAATAAAGTCTTTCTTGGCTGACACTCCTGTGGTATTAATTGTTTGCTCTGTAGCAAAGAGTCTAAATCCTGATAAATATCCTTGCTGAATCAACTTAGCGGGAGTCACTCCCACAACTAAGTCATTAAATATGTCTTTTAAACTTTGACCATCAATTCTTATGGGAGTAGCTGTTACTCCTAAAATACAAGCTTCTGGGTAAAACTCTATTATCTTGCGATAAGAGTAACTTGTTGCATGATGAGCTTCATCAAATATGAGCAGCTTGGTCTGCAAATCTGGCAGCAATTCTTTGCGGGTTAAGGTTTGAACGCTAGCGACTTGTATTCTTCTTTCTGGATGAGGGGTTACTCCATACTTAATAACTCCTGCCGACCACCCCGTTATTGCCTCAAGTTTAGCAACAGCTTGCTCAATTAATTCAGTGCGATGAGCAATCACTAATACTGTGCCGTCTTGTCTCAAAAACTCATCGCTGATATGAGCGAAACATACCGTTTTTCCGGCTCCCGTTGGTAACTGAGCTAAAACGGATTTATTCCCTTGAAGCCAAGAGGTGAAAATCTTCTCTATCCAATATTTTTGATACTCCCGAAGTGGATACTTAGAGCGGCAAAAAATCATGCTTTTTATGAGTTATAGTTTTTTAGTTTACCAAAAAGCCGGAGTCAGACATCCTTATTGATATTAAAAAAGCTTGTCACTCCACTCAAGCCTTTCCTCTAGCCTCTTTACACGCTGGGTCAATCTGCTATCAACTTGCTAGGGGGTCTACCTGAAAAATACATACCGAATGTTAATGTAATCTCAACCCAGGAGCGTCAACATATGTTGGGTGATTGACCTAGGCTCACCCCCGACAATGACCTATGCTCGCCAGAGCTGGTTGAACTCCTTCTAATCCGGATTTGTCTCATTTCCCGATGTACCCCCAACCAAAACCCCCTAGCCCCCGCAAAAGTCTAGGGTTTCGTTTGAAAAAATGTGTCTAGTTTACTTCCCAATTGTTCCTTGACCGCCCCAAAAAAGTTTTTTTTTCTCCCATCCATGACTTACGCAACTGGCACAGTGAACGTTAGATTCGGGTGCGGTATAACTACAGCAGAGACGGTGTTAGACCGCACTAATAATGAATTAGAGTAGCTGAAATTGGCATATTATGAACGTTCGAGCACTTTTCCGAGCTGCTACAGTTGAAGACGCTTCCTCCCCCTATGACACTATTCACCTAAAGGTTTTCTACCCAGCCCTGATATCAGGCAGCGACCAAGAACAGAATCTGGGTATTGTTCCTGCTGATTCTCAATACTCGCCATTCAAGGTCGTTATTTTTTTCAACGGCATTAACTGTGGTTCTCAACTGTATCAATGGCTGGCTGTTAAATTGGCAGAGCGTGGGCTTGTGGTCGTTACGTTTTCCTGGATTGCTGAAAATTTACCTGGGATGGTGGCTCTCACTCCAGGTGTTGATATTAAGATGTTGGCTCCACACCTTTATGGAACAGGGGCGACAGCCTCCGCTTTACCAACCCTGATAGCAGCATTAGAGCATTTACAAGCTGAAGGAGTTTTAGCTGGCTTGCTCGACTTAAACCAGATTATCCTAGGTGGGCATTCTGCTGGAGGTAGAGTCGCAATTGAAAATGCAAGCGAACGTTTTTTCCCACAAGTTGTAGCCGCTTTTGCCTATGGTGCACATACAGCAGCGACTGTACAGATCGGGTATGAAGCAGGCACAATCTTACCCCTACCTGATTCATATCCGTTACTACTAATTGGAGGAACCTGCGATGGAGTTATTTTTAATAGCAGCCATCGTTATGGAGTGACATGGGAACAAGCTCAAACTCCAGTTGTGCGTACCTTCCGGGAAGCGATCGCGGGTGGCAGAGGTGACAGTTATCTGCTCCTTCTGGAAGGAGCTAATCATTTTTCTGTTGCCGATCCAATTGATGCCACTACGGGGACAGCATTTCTAGATTTTCCAGCTAGCCAGCCAGAAGAACAACTGCGAAATTTAATGGTCCAAGTGATTGGTTTATTCATTGATGCTCATGTTCGTTCCCAGGCAACAGCCATCGTTGCTCTAAATCAACTATTAGCATCTAACAATCCTTTGATTGCATCATTTGAGCGAAAGTAGTTTTTGGTTTGTTGAGTCCACAGATCGGAATTTCCAAGAACTTAAAACCCCTAGCCGCAATATCTAGGGGTTTTTCAACGGTGCGATCGCCTCTCCTGTTCCTACTGCTCAAAAACTGGGAACAATAGTTCTGTCGAAACTAAGGCATTAATTGAACATAAAGGATAAAAGCATGAAATTACGAGGTTTGACCACAACATTTTGTCTAACAACGCTTTTGATAGGAATGGCTAACTTAGTTCAAAGCTCTGCGTCCGCAGAAAGCGAGAGAACAGAGAACTCCTGTAAAGTAGC
>CADCTM010000078.1:0-278 GCA_902805485.1 uncultured Coleofasciculus sp.
TAAAACCCATCCTACGGTTTCAGGCTCTAAACTGCCCGCCCCTGACCTTTAAGAGTTTATTAAAATAGTGTAAACTTTTGTAAAAGGTAAGGAAATAACCATTATGACTAATCAAACCGGATTCGGGAAGGTTCAACCCAAGAAACAGACAGCCAAGAAAAACAAGGCAAAACGGGTGGCAGCGTCCAAGCAGTATAACGATATGAAGCAGTCAGGACTGCCGGAATTCAATATTTATGTCCGAATTAAGGGCGATAAAAACTGGTTCCCCGCCGGTT
>CADCTM010000078.1:288-2654 GCA_902805485.1 uncultured Coleofasciculus sp.
ATCCTCCTTTGCTAGTGTCAAAGAGCGCTTTTCGGCTTTACTCAAACGCGATTAATCAAGTCAGAAGAGTTTTTTCAATGGTGATAGCGTGACTTTATCGTTACGGTTAACCCCTCTGCAATCTCAGTAAATCTTCACGACAATAAATATATAGTGGTTCATCGGTATCTGTAGTGAATACCTGTGTAGATCTGAATCCGGTTGGCGTGTTCCGATTCACAGGTATCACTGCCTGATATTGACGATAAACCATATCATTAAAAGCCATTTAGTTTTAATCTCAGCAAACAAAACAGTAATTATGATTGCAACCGCAACGACTAACCCTTTATTATTCGGCAAAGGTTTACCGCCATTTGAAGCGATTAAGCCAGAACAGGTAGTGCCTGCAATGACGCAGTTATTGGCTCAAGTGGACGAAGAACTTGCCACCTTAGAAGCCAATGTAACGCCTACCTGGAGCGGTTTAGTAGAACCGCTTGACCGTTTGGGGGAACGTCTTACCTGGACTTGGGGAGTTGTCGGGCATTTAATGAGCGTCAAGAATAGCCCCGAACTGCGCGAAGCGTTTGAAACCGTGCAGCCTCAAGTGATCCAATTTTCCAACAAACTCAACCAAAGTCAACCCCTATACAAAGCCTTTAAAGCGCTACGTAACAGTGATCAGTGGGGGAATTTGGAACCAGCCCAAAAGCGAATTGTTGAAGCTGCTATCCGCGATGCCGAACTATCTGGTGTGGGTTTAGAAGGTGAGAAACGAGAACGTTTCAATGCGATTCAACTGGAACTCGGAGAAATCTATACCAAATTTTCCAACAATGTGCTAGACGCAACTAAAGCGTTTAGCATGAAACTTACTAGTAAAGAAGAGGTGGAGGGTTTACCGCCTAGCTTACTCAGTCTAGCGGCTCAGGCGGCTCGTGGGGCAGGTGACGAGAATGCTACTCCCGAAAATGGTCCGTGGTTGATTACTTTGGACTATCCGAGTTATGTCCCCTTCATGCAGCACAGCACCAGGCGGGACTTGCGCGAGAAGCTGTACAAAGCTTTTATCAGCCGTGCTTCTACGGGTGAATTGGATAACACGCCGTTAATTGAGCGGATTTTAGAACTGCGGAAAGAAAAAGCGCAACTTTTGGGTTTTAATAGTTTCGCCCAGTTGAGCCTTGCTAGTAAGATGGCACCGAATGTTGAGGCGGTGGAAGCTTTATTAGAAGAACTGCGTCGCGCCAGTTATGATGCAGCTAATCAAGAGTTGGCTGAACTTAAAGCCTTTGCCGCGTCTAAAGGTGCAGCAGAAGCTGAGAACTTGAAACACTGGGACATCAGCTTTTGGGCGGAACGTCAACAGGAAGAAAAGTTTGCTTTTAGTGCGGAAGAATTGCGCCCTTACTTCCCGTTGCCGCAAGTGCTGGATGGCTTATTTGCCTTAGTTAAGCGGCTGTTTGGCGTTACTGTCACGGCGGCAGATGGACAAGCACCGATTTGGCATGAGGATGTCCGTTATTTCCAAATTGCAGATGAAACTGGGGCACTTATTGCTAATTTTTACTTAGATCCTTACAGTCGCCCTGCCGAAAAGCGTGGCGGTGCATGGATGAACGATTGCATCGGTCGTGCGAAAATTACGGAAGCGGGTACGACGACAACTCGTTTACCTGTGGCGTATTTGGTATGTAACCAAAGTCCTCCTGTGGATGGGAAGCCGAGTTTGATGACGTTTAATGAAGTGGAAACGCTGTTCCATGAATTTGGTCACGGCTTGCACCATATGCTGACCCAGGTAGACTATGCTGGGGCGGCAGGGATCAATAATGTGGAATGGGATGCGGTGGAACTACCTAGCCAGTTTATGGAAAACTGGTGCTATGACCGACCAACGTTGTTTGGGATGGCAAAGCATTATGAAACGGGTGAGTCTCTGCCAGAACATTATTACCAAAAGCTCATCGACGCGCGTAATTATATGAGTGGTAGTGCGATGTTGCGCCAGTTGCACTTTAGCAGTGTTGACTTGGAGTTGCACGATCGCTATGTGCCGGGTGGAAATGAAACCGCAGCAGATGTGCGTAACCGCATTGCCAAAACAACGACTGTTTTACCCCCGTTGCCAGAAGACGCTTTCTTATGTGCGTTTGGACATATCTTTGCTGGGGGGTATGCGGCGGGATATTACAGCTACAAATGGGCGGAAGTCCTAAGTGCGGATGCCTTTGCCGCTTTTGAGGATGCGGGATTAGATAATGAGGAAGCGATCGCTTCTACTGGTAAACGTTACCGTAACACGGTGCTGGCTCTTGGCGGTAGCTTGCCTCCCATGGAAGTGTTTAAAGCTTTCCGGGGACGGGAACCAAGTACTGAGCCTT
>CADCTM010000078.1:2664-4612 GCA_902805485.1 uncultured Coleofasciculus sp.
CACACCGGTCTAGCCAAGGCTTCTTAATATAGGACTAACCGCTTCTTATCGCTGGACAGAAATGACAGAAGTTATCGCTTTCTGTCCAGTCGTCTTCCCGGATGTCAGATGGACAATTAGGGCAAAACTCACGGCAACACTAGCAACGCCAAAGCTAATCAATGCGCCAGCGACTGTTGCCGTCGCAAAGTTTTTGAGGATGTTGCTAGTCATCTTTTTTCTCCTTAAAGATTATTCGTGAGCGTTGTTATTTCAGAATCCCTTCAACTCTGAACTGCCTGTACAGGGTTCCTAGGAATATCAACCTTTTGAGCGTAATCTACCTATGTACAGATGACAAGTATTTAGAATGAAAGTTTATTGTAAACACACAATCAACTGCTTTTGTATTAAAGTTCTTTAAAGCAGCTATTTATCATGTTTTTTTCTTTTTGAAAGAGTAACCTTATACAAAAACTGCCTTAACTTTTTCTCTCACCGACAACTTTTCGCTTAAACCCGCGATCAGCATCAGCGTGGCAATTGTTGCTTCTGTTAAACCTGTAAGGCCAGTTGTCTTGCAAAATCTTGCGGCATTCACCCGTAGCTATATCCCAAAGTCTAATTGTGCCATCTGGAGAATAGGCAACTGACCAGACCCAACGAGTGTTACCTTTTAAAACATCAAGATTGACATGAGGCAAATTCACATCAGATAGATAAGAAAAGCCAAACCGTTAATTGAGAAAAATCAAGTTCCCTCAAATTAATAAGATCACTAATTTTCAAGCTTCTGTTCTGAGGCGATTGTTAAACGCGGCAGTGTCTCTCGTGTTAACGGCAATTCCGAGATGGCGAAAATTAGTGTAACTGTTGAGAAACCAGGAAAGTGCGATCGCGCTATTGCCAAAAAATCTCCGCTCTAAGTTAGAGTATATCTTTGTTCTTTGTCCGCGTATAATATATTGTTTCTACTTTAAAGCTCTATTCATAGAGCCAATGATAGTTTGCCTATTAATTGAAAAACGCTTCGTTTAGCGGCGCTGTTACAAATTTTATTAATCAAACTCTTAATGATGACAGGTACTCAGACGATTAAGCTTGCTCAGTTTTTGAAATGGGTTGGTGCGGCTTCTACGGGTGGTGAAGCTAAACTAATGATTCAAGGTGGCATAGTGAAAGTTAATGATGAAATCGAGACTAGGCGCGGACGGCAATTAGTCGCTGGTGATTGTGTAATGATACAAGGAAAAATCTATCAAGTCCAATAGTAGAAACGTTCCGCCAAAGCCTCTCTACTAGTGCAAAATTTCACTAAAACAGACTTATTCCAGAGGGACAGAATTTCTTCGTCCGCGACCGTGCACACTTCTTGTAGACTTAAATCGAACGTGCCAAACTTGGAAATAATGCTGCTACTTTAATCGCATTTATGAAACCAATTTATCAGGTGCTTTCTGTAATAGGACTGACAGCTATCCTCACCAGTCAGACATCTTTAAGTAAGGCTCAAAACGAGCTGATTGTCTCACCCAATCAGGTACTGTATATTGCCAGAATTAATGCCAAAGATTTGGTCAATCGAGCGGTCATGAAAGCTCAAAGTGGTGATAATCAGGGCGCGATTGAAGACCTGACAGAGGCGATCAAAATGGAATCAAAATACGCACCAGCCTACCACTACCGGGGCATTGTGCGCTCGGCAATCGGAGATAAATCAGGAGCAATCGTCGATTTTCAGAGTGCGGCAAATTTGTTTCAGCAACAGGGAAAGATGGATGATTACCAACTGGCGATGAATGCTATTTTATATCTTCAGCGCTAGTCAGGGTATGCTGTCTCTTACTTTCCCTGAATCGGTTGTTTGAGATGAGCGATCGCTTTTTCATAGCCTTTGCATAGATACGTGTGGAAAGCGGGAACTGTTAGCAGAATAAAGTTACAGCCTCCCCATAATCGGCATCTCAAC
>CADCTM010000078.1:4622-4932 GCA_902805485.1 uncultured Coleofasciculus sp.
TTACTAGGCAGGCACACGGGTGTAGAGGCTGATCACTTCCCCTACTCCCCCTCAGACGATCGCTTTTTTTGCCCAAACTCGTCCGGCAACTCCTCAATACTCTTCCCAAATACCTGACACAGCGCCTTCATTTGAGGCACAGTCAACATTGCCGGCGCTCCTCTCTCCCATCGGCTAATCGTGGCTACAGCTACACCAATCCTAGTAGCTAGCTCCTGTTGAGATAGTCCCGCCTCTTCTCTAAGTTTTTTCAACGGGGACTGATTCTCCTCTGAGTTAGAGTTGTTTTTTTTTACCACAGTCGGAAAAC
>CADCTM010000079.1 GCA_902805485.1 uncultured Coleofasciculus sp.
CCTGAGTTCGGGATAAGGATTGAGACAAGAAAGGGGCAAACCCGGTAGGCTGAAAATGCTAAAGTCTCAAGCCCAGTTTGCCTTCATGTTTAGTCTAGAAAAACTGTTCTGCTCCGTCGATGATTTCTGCCAAGGCTTTGAAGGTCAATGGAAACAGCAACTTTTGGGAAGTGGCATCCAGCTTCGGAACCGACCTCGCAGCTTGAGCTTGAGCGAAATCATGACGATTTCAATTGCCTTCCATCAGTCGTGTTACCGCAATTTCAAAACCTATTACCAAGAGAAGGTGCAGGCTGAGTGGGCGGATGCGTTTCCAGGATTCGTCAGCTATCAACGCTTCATCGAATGGGTTCCAGGCACTTTAGTGCCGATGTGCGCTTATTTGCGCTCGTGTTTTGGCAAGTGTAGCGGCATCAGCTTTATGGACTCCACATCGCTCAAAGTCTGTCACAACCGCCGCATCAAGCAACACAAAGTGTTTGAAGACTTAGCCGCACGCGGCAAAACTTCGGTCGATTGGTTCTTTGGCTTCAAGCTGCATTTGGTGGTCAATGACCGAGGAGAACTGCTCAACATCATGCTGACTCCTGGCAACACAGATGACCGCACGCCTGTGCCAAATCTATTGCAGCAGTTGTTTGGCAAAGTATTTGCTGACAAAGGCTATATCTCGCAGAAATTAGCAAAACAACTACTCAAAACCGCAGGCATTCAACTCATTACCAAGCTCAAGCGCAACATGAAACAGCGATTGATGCCCTTGAATGACCGTTTGATGCTCCGCAAGCGCTCGATTATCGAAACCATCATCGACCAGTTGAAGAACATCTCACAAATTGAGCATTCACGCCATCGTTCTCCAGTCAATTGAAGCGTCAATATTCTCTGCGGATTGATTGCCTATTGCCATCAACCAAAGAAGCCTGCCATTGCGATCGATCACAATTTGCTCCTTCCGGCTTAACCCGAACTCAGGTTATTTAGCTTACTAACTACTGAAGAGCCGGAATAATTGATGCCAAATGCCGAGATCGCTCATGGATTTGGCAAGGGTAAGCAAATAGTGAAACAGGTTCTGCCCGGTTGAGACTCAAACGAAATCGTCCCGTGGTGGCGATTCTCCACAATCCGCCGAGTAGTGTCCAATCCTAGCCCTGACCCCTGCCCGACTGATTTGGTAGTAAAAAAGGGTTCAAAAATGCGCGTTTGAATGTCAGGCGGAATGCCGCTACCCGAGTCAGTGATGTCAACTCGGACAAAGCGATCGCACTGATGAGTCGTAATTTCAAGCAGTCCCTTGCCATCCATAGCATCGATTGCATTATCAATTAAGTTTGTCCACACTTGATTTAGTTCGCTGCCATAGGCAAGGATTTTCGGAATCTGTTGATCGTAATGGCGTTGAACCTGGATGCCGTACTTGAGTTTGTGAGCAAACAACCGCAAGGTATCTTCTAACCCTTGATGCAGATTTACCTCTTGCTGAATGCCCTGATCCAGGTAAGAGTAGGATTTCATGGCTTGCACCAGTTCTGAAATTCGTTCCGCTCCGCGCAAACCATGTTTAATCATCGACATCACTTCAAACGAAAGCGATAGCCAGTGCAATCCCATTTCCCGCAACTCGGTGGAGTCGTTGCGCCAACGCTCCATGAGCTGATTCAAGGTATCGACCTCAATGCCCCCTTGGGCTAACGGTTCTGCCAGTTTCCAAGCCTGCTTCACATCATAGTCTTCCAGCCAGTTCAGCAGAATCTCTTCGCGATCACTCAAGGTCACGGGGTCTACGCGATCATTTAGAATCGCATCATAGCCGCGATCGCGCACCTGAAACCAGTGCTGAGTATGCGCTTCCTCAACCTGGCGTTGTCCGTAGACTAAGTTCATCCGTTGAAGTTCGAGGACGGCAGTTGGCATTTCCCGCAAGGCACGAACGAGGGCTGCGGCTGGATTGTTGAGTTCATGGGCTAATCCGGCGGCAAGCGTTCCTAACGCTGCCATTTTTTCACGTCCGCGAATGAAGGATTCTAGCCCACGAGCCCGACGCTGCACGATGCGGAATACCGTTCGCTCAAAATCGCGACATTCATGCAGCAGTTTGAGGAAGTCGTCTGCCTCAATTTTGTAAATTCTACAGTCCGTTGCTGCCCGCATCGTCACCGGCACAGGTTCATCGGTCAAGGCTGTAATTTCACCAAAGAAGGATGGCGCGTCATGTTGCCCAATAGGGATGTCACTGCCTTCACTGCGGCGGGTAATGCTCATTTGACCTGCAACCAGGATGAACACGCCACAGGAAACATCTCCTTCACGCACTAGTATCTCCCCAGCACGACGCTCAACAGTTTGGGCGCGATCACAAACCCACTCTAATCGCTCTTGGGGAAGCCGTTGAAACGGGTCTAGGCTTACCAAGTCTTCAACACACAGCATAGCGGGACTTAAACGAAAAATAAGGGCTAATGAAAGTATAATCCTTGAAAATCAAACATTTCACATTGGGGTCTGAGGCATGAAAGAGACAACTCCCGCCGCCATGCCACCTTGCTTCGACAGATGGTGTAAACGTTTTGATGATGTCTTTACCCACCAAGCACAAAAACGGGAGTTTAGGAACTATATAGGCGGATTATTAGGGGAAAGCGAACGAAAAAACCTTTATCAAATGGCGTCAGATGCCGTAGGAGTAACTTACCACAGATTGCACCACTTCTTAACAGAAGCACCTTGGTCAGCTATTGAGGTAAATGAGCGTCGCCTTCTTGTGATGAATCAGTGCAGCCAAACCAAGATTCCCCGAGGATTTACCCTAATCGTTGATGATTCCGGGCATAGAAAAAGTGGTAATTTCACGGCAGGAGTAGGACGGCAGTACATCGGAGAAATCGGGAAAACAGATAACGGCATAGTGGTGGTAACAACACATCTCTATGATGGGAAAAAAAGTCTACCCTTAGATCTTGAGTTATATCAACACGCGAGTTCTTTACCTGAAGGAAAAGAAAACCTTGAATTTAGGAAAAAGCCAGAGCTAGCTCTGGCGCTAATTGACCGAAGCCTGGAGAGAGGATATCGACCGGGTATCGTATTAATTGATGCCGGATATGGCAATAACACAACATTTCTGATGGAGCTAGAAAACAGGAGACTCAAGTATCTAGGGGGATTAGCCAAAAATCGTAAGGTGATGATTGCAACTGAAGCAAATCAACCACAAGAGATTCGCTTAGATAAATTAGCCGAGTCATTACCTGTGGAAGCTTTTAGTGCAATTCAACTCAATCTAGATAAGCCGAAAACTGTTTGGGTGGCGACTGTTGAAGTTGAACTCTCACGGCTTGAAGGAAGCAGAACAATCGCTATCGTCATGAATGCCTCTTCCTTTGAGCAAGCGAGTGAGCTTGACTACTTTATTACCAATGTTGACGGCTCGAAAGTGACAGCCGAATGGATAGTAACTACCTATGCTCAAAGAAACTGGATAGAAGTTTTCTATCGAGAAGCTAAGGGCTGGTTAGGGCTATCTGAATATCAAGTTAGAGACAAACGTAGCCTGCTGAAGCATTTTATTCTTGTATTTTGTGCCTATACATTTATTTTGTGGCACACCTTAACCGGAGGGCTGAGACGTAGGTGGGCTAATAAAACTTTAAGCACCTTTACTGATGCCTTGGAGGCATTTCGCACAGCGATGTCTTGCCGTTTTGTCGAGTGGTTGAATCATAATCGTGACGTATTTGTCTCTCACAAAGCTGCTTTAGGCTTTATTTGGGCTTAATATCTGTTTAAGTCCCGCTATTACTTTTAGCCCAGATGGGAAATATTTGGCAACAGCAAATGCAGATGGCACTACAACCATTTGGCTTTGGCGACCTGATGATCTAATGAGCGAAGCTTGTAATCGTCTGGTTCACAATCTTACTGTTGAAGAGTGGAAGCAATTTTTTGGAGACGAACCGTACCGTCAGACGTGCCCTAATATCAAGGAAGACACCTCAGTATAGGCAAAAGTATAGGCAGTTTACGCGCCTGTAATCAAAAGATGAGAGACGATCGCACGCTTGGCTACTAGAATTTTCAGACGGTTGAGCGATCGCTGATAAATGACTTATTCAAATTTTAATTTTGAAGAAAATTGGGCTTTGCGAATCCGTAGATTAACTTCAAACAGTGGAACCAGTTCTAGCTGCTAAGGTTTGCACGGCTACTGCTGCCACCTGAGCCAATGCGTCAGACGGAAGCGATCGCACTCTATCTAATATCTCCTCTAACGGTTCCCTTTCAGGTAACTCTCCTTTTATCAAGTAGGTTTGAATCTCTTCTAGATTCCACCCCTTCGAGGAAGCTAGCTTTTGAAGATTTTCCGCCTCAGGCCAAGCTAGACCGGATTCCCACAAAGTAACCGTCGAACGACTGACGCCCAGTTTTTTGGCAAACTGGCCTTGGCTTTGAGAGCCTCGTAACTCCCGTACTAAGGTGGCTAATCGTTTGGCTTTGCTATTCATAATACTTATTCTAGGCTCAAAGGCGGAAGTAGACCAGATAAAAAGTAAGCATTAATACCCTTCTAAGGCAACCAAGAAAGGAAATTTCTTGGTTCAAAGCTTACAGACTTCTGGTAGATTGAATAAATCGGTGAATACAATCACCAATTTTGGTTGACTTATCAACACCCCGATTATGGATAGTCCTTCGGACTTATCAACTGGAGCTACTGTGAGTAAGCAAAAGTCTTTAGCCAATCCCATCTTCCGTCTGGTTGACCCAACTACACTCAGACCTCATCCTCTCAACTTCTCTATTTATGGAGACGCAGAGGATGTTTCTAATCTAGTTGAACTCATTCGGGCTTCTGAGTGGGTAAGACCCCTAGTAATTAACCAACACAACAATATCATTAGCGGCCATCAACGTTGTATAGCCGTACAGA
>CADCTM010000080.1 GCA_902805485.1 uncultured Coleofasciculus sp.
ATTAGTGTACTCATAATCTTCTCTGTGTCTCTTAGCTAAATTCTGTTGAAGGGCTAGCACAGAAGTATAGCAAGTGTTCCTCATAGGAAAGCGGTTTAACGGCAAAAGGGAGCGACAGCAAACACCCTAGAATCCTACAGCAGCAATTTTCGACCATCCGCTGCATTTGAATTGCTATATTGCACTCATCATGCACTGGCACCACTTCGCGCGGCGCTAGGAAACCAAGAACAATTGCCACCAAGATCAATGCTGGAATATCGCCAAGTAGGTGTCCACGTTCCGCAGGGTCAATCCCTGCGTGTACCGCATTTTCGCGCATCCGGTGCAACGCCTTGTTCGGCTGCTATCCTACGCGTCAACATACTGACCAACGATGAGCATGATTGAGGAACTGCCCATACTGTCGTGACTACCTGTATCCGGCTACTCTAACGAAATTCCGAGCTGTCGCGCTTGGGATGCAGCGTCACGCGCCCCCCACCGCCGTTGGATTTTGCTATCCACAATAACGAACCACTCCATCGCGACCAATTCGTAGGATTTCCAAGTGGGGCTGTGTCCGAAAGCAGGCGCGCGAAAGGTCCCGCGTTCGGTATAGAGAACAGCGACTGTGTTTCCTTCAGCGACCATGGCCTCAATCGTCAAGTGCATGCCATAGCCTTCAATCAGTTGGCGCCAAACTGGGAGCACTTTATCCATCAGGCCCTTGCCGAGGACGCCCTGAATCTCGGCATCCTCAGCGAATAATGCGCAAAGCGCCTCCAAATCTCCTTGGTTAAATGCAGCCACGTATGCACGAACGATCTGCTTATGGTGTTCCTGAGACATCCGGGCCTCCTGCTTCGATCTGCATGATGGCAGATGATGGATAGAATTGTCAGGTCCGAACCCGATTGTGCTGCGGCTGGTTGCTTTCACACCTCGTTGAACTTTGGTGGGTAAACCACTGTACCGTTTTTGCCGGCTGCCCCCTCCCGCGAAAGCTCTGCCAGCATGAAAGCCTCATCCGGCACATCGAACAATCATCTCGACCAAAGTGATCTGCAAAAGACTGTTAAGAAAGCAGCCTGCTCATTGTTAATCAACAAACGAGTAGGCTGTC
The DNA here is from genome assembly GCA_902805485.1 of uncultured Coleofasciculus sp. Taxonomy (GTDB): domain Bacteria; phylum Cyanobacteriota; class Cyanobacteriia; order Cyanobacteriales; family Coleofasciculaceae; genus CADCTM01. Next base: position 1,106 of record CADCTM010000080.1, read on the forward strand.
ACACTTTCCGTCATAGCTTTGCAACGCATCTATTGCAAAACAGCTACGACATCCGCACAGTGCAGGAACTCTTGGGGCACAAGGATGTGAAGACGATGATGATCTATACTCATGTGTTGAATCGGGGTGTTAGAGGAGTCAGGAGTCCGTTGGATTCATGATGCATCGGTATAAGGTTAAACCCTACTATGTTGCCAAAAGCTCTCGCAGAAGCGAAAAGTCCTGTTGTCTTATCTGGTTTGTGAGGTGGAATTCGTCACGCTGCCAACTTCAACTCAGAGACCGGAATTCTGGTCGGGTACCTATCGCCTGTCCACAAAACCTCGGCAATATCACCCTCACGCTTAGTCACCTTCCCCACCCAACCGCGCTTGCCTTTTTTGTTGACGGTGGAACCGACTGCAATAGAGCTGTCATTGACTGCTAGATAGGAACTATGCCCGTTAGCAAGGTCAGCTTTGCTCACTCCTGCTTCATCAGCTTCACTGCTGACAGTTTGAGTGGGATGACTGGAACTATCTCCTGCATCTCCTGCAGAAGTACTGCGAACCCCTGTCTTACCGTTGTTTGAGGGTGCAGGTGATAAAAGATCTATCTCCTGCACGGTTGTGTCTTCGCTTTTGCCATTAGGGGCAAATGCAGGAGATGAAAATCTATCTCCTGCATGGCCATCTGCTTGACTTTGCGTTGTTTCAGCCTTTTTTGCAGGAGATGCAGGAGATGCAGGAGATGGTTTCGGTGCATGGGGTACAACTGTCACTTTCCAGCGAGTCGTGCCCAGTCGGTCTGCTCCCGCCGTCTCGAAGCGAAGTCCACTAATCACGCTGCGACAGTGCGATCGCAGGTAGTATCCCAATTTGCGAGGGGAAATATCTCCCTTTCTGTCCAGCGCAATCTCCAGGAGAACGTCCCGTAAGTCGCCCCTGCCTGTCTGAATGGCTCCCAGACAAACCTCTTTAGCCGTCTTGGGGATACTCATACAGCTGTCGTACCAGGACTGGAGCAGCGCCAGTAAGGTTTGTCGCTCGTCGTCCTGGGCGGCAATTTCGGCCTGAGTCTCTACCGGATCAGGCTGGCCCAGCCAGGTAAGGGAGGAGCGTACTAGGTCACTCCAGCCTTCAAAACTTCCCAATTTGGGCTGCTTTCTGTCAGGAGAGCCTGCAACAATATAGGCTTTAAGAATTGTCAGAGCAGCAGCAACTAACTTGCCACGATTGGTGTGGGTGAACTCCTCAAAGTCACGAGCAAAAGTGCGGTGTTCAGGGTTTTCCAGTTGGGAATCCAAGACACAGAGGATCGTGCGCCGGGTCATGTCAGGTCGAAACCGCAGGTTGTTGCCGTTAGCCAGTTGCAAAGTTTGAGTGCTGAAACTAGGGATCTGATTGCCGCCAAGTAGACGGTCTTTGAAGAATGGCTCGGTCAGTACCATTTCCAGCACGTCACCCCCGAGAACCCCTGTCACGTTGTCAATCAATCCGATAGGTTGGCCAGACTTGAGGAATGAGGTGATTTTCTTACGGAACTCTTCACTGTCACCCGTAAAGGGAATGGTTCCTGCATAGCTGTCAAGTAGCAAAATTGAAACTCCCTTTGCCAGGGTGCCCTTGCCGGATCCTGCCTTGGTTGCACTAATCGCATGCAGGGGAGCCTGCTTCAGGAGCTTGCGGCACACTGCTGTTAGGACAGCAGAGAGGGCTGCCGAACGATGTTTCTTAGTTTGAAAGGGGAACTCCTTGAGCCAATCAATCAGGGTACTCAGGGCGGCGATCGCATTCTCTTTTGTGGGCCTCTCAGGGATAGCCGGGAACTCATCTGGGTCAAATTGCAACAGTATTCCCGTAGGCTTGTGGTACCCCGGTTGGTTGATCACCGTACCATCTTTGCACAACAAGGGGATGTAGCTGATTCCCGTCAGCCTGGGTAGCTGTGGCCAGCGTCCCTTTTGCAGGAATTGCGAAGCTACTGTGCGGGGACAGTCTACAGGTTTGTAGTCTTCCTTGCGCGCGTCATACCGCTCAAACCTGAAACGTCGATTGAACTCATACTGAAGACTTTCAGGTGTCAGAAAGTCAAGCGTATCTACATCCTTAGAGATTTCAATTAACTGGCTGCGGTTGTCTAGAGTTGATTTAAGCACCCGGCTTAAGTAAAAACCATCGTGGCTCCCCTGGACATAGATAGCATTTCTGGGAGCGTCACCCGGACCTAAAGCCACTTCAATCCTAGACAGGATGCTGTTCAATTGACCAGGGTCTAACTGGATTACTGGCTGACGCTGCTCCTCTAACTTTGGGCAACCACTGACAGGCTTGCTGTTGTCTTGATCAGGCTGACTCAATTGCGATCTCGGTTTTGGCTTGGGTTTCGTTTTCTCAGACTGACTCACAAGGGAGTTCAAAGGATTCACCCAGCCACTTTGCTTAGCTAGGTCTGCCAAGGTGCCAATCCCTACAGCACCATTAGGTGTGAATGATGCCCATTTTTTCTCACACTCCCCCTCTTGATACTTACTACCTGTTTGACTCCAAGCCACCCAGTCAGGCAGCAACGAGTCATCAACGCTATGCAGCGCCATGCCGATTCGTAACCAGTCCTCATAGTGAAGGTCGCTGTCGGGAATCGCAGCTAGATAGGAGCGTGCCCAATCAACATCAGTCCAATCAAGCTTACTAAGTAGCCTCTGGCGAGACCTAGATGCACGAGCGTCTTGTTTATTCTTCACTGGGTACAAACCCACGTCCATAGGCTTGGAAGTAATTGGCGGGTACTCTGCCCAAGACTCCCAATAATAGGAACCGTTGATACTGATCGTTGGTGGCAGGAGAGTATGGGCACCATTCTTAGTGAGCAGCTCACCCATAACAGCCCCTTCCGGTTCAAGGGTAAATTTTGAGTTAGCCTTGAACTCTACTGGTTCGGACTCCCAAGCAATCAGAAAGCGGTAGCCACCGCTGGGAGTCCTGAATCTGGGAGTAGTCTTCAGGATTGGATATTGCTCTTGCCATGTGGCAATAGTGTGATCGCACTCCTCCTGAGAGGAAAAAACTTTAACGTCAAAATCTACCCAGCCTAGCCAATGCTGACCATTGAAGCCGCCAAGGGTGCCCACTCCGGTTCTGGGGTTGGCAAACCAGGCGTCGATGATTTCTGGCAGGGGCATGGCATCCTGCCAGGTTTTCCAGTCAACCGTCTTTAGATACCGTCCATCTAGAAAACAAGGTTGTTTAGGCTGTTTGCCCTGCTTTGCTGCCTCAATGGGACATTCTGGCAGCGGGGGTCTTCCCAATCGCTTCAGCCACTCAATAGTCTGGCGAACAGTTTGGGGTGCTGGGTTCAGGTTCATGCCATTATCCCCTCTTGATAATTAAGGGAGAGCCAGAGATCAGCTCCTGATGAGCGAAGCTCAACTCAAATAGTTCTTTTTTCTGGGAAAGCCAAGCGCTGAACATCTTCTTGAAAGAGCTGACTGGCAGCTTAGTTTGTCTTGCAGCTCTTAAAGTTCCGAGGTCATCCTCGAAAAAAGGGTAATTCTTCATAGTTAAATCTTTTAATCAGTACTACACGACCGTTTGGTAGGATGGGCTTTTTCGTGGCTCAGGCAACACTAGTAGGGATTTTCGCCTGAGCTGGTCTGCCAGACTTCCTCGGTTGATTGCTGGCTAGACAGCTTAGATAATCGTCAATCGCGAGTTGATGAGCTGCCGGATCGCCTCTATTAACAGCCCATGATTCAATTAAGGGTTTGCAGTAGCGAATCACGCGGCTGTTCCAGTGAACAAACTCCAATCCTTCTTTTAAAAAGCCCTCTCGCCGGTACACCTTC
>CADCTM010000081.1 GCA_902805485.1 uncultured Coleofasciculus sp.
CAAATTGCTGAGAAGGTAACAAGCGGTTAGGCGTTAACTGAACATCAATCCCTGCAATTAAAAAATTATTATCGCCGAGAATTTGCACCCGCTGCACCTGACCAAGCCAACTAAAAAAGCGCCCGTCAGGAACTGGTGGCGAGTTAGTTGTTGCATCAAACAAACCCGTACCAAGACTAAAAAGCGATCGCATTGACCACGCCCCCCTCACATCCCGACGCAAATAATCTTGCCCAAACCTAATCACACTCGTCTTCGTAATACCCTCAGCATTTGCCCCCGGACTGATGGGACCGAAAACAGACGTTGGCAAATTAGATGTAGACTGACTCTCCTGATAAGCAAAGCCCAAAGACAACGAAAACTCCTCACGGGGGCTACGAATTAGTGGTTGCTGAAAACTAATTTCATAAAGTTGTGAATCACCTTCAATACCCAAAAATTTAAACGTCGGATCAACAATATTATTCCGAGTCAAAGAAGTTCTTAGCTGCACAGCACCATTCATCGCATTAACCGGCAACCGATAACTCAAATCCAGACTATCTGCACCACTCCGAGTAGTGTGGTAAAAAGACCCCGCAATCGCGTCTCCATTGCCCGTGAGGTTGCGATAAAGCAAATTTAGCCCCAATCGCTCCGAACCCACACTCGGCGGCGAGTAGTTGTCCACGCCGACACTACCTTCAAACGGGTTCGCTTCTGTAACACGAACAATCAAAATACTCTGTCCCGTACCCGTTCCTGCGCGCAGGCTAGCTTCGACATTCTCAAATAAAGGGTCAGCTCGGAGCAATCGCAATTGATCTTCTAATTGCGCTGTATTGAGCGGAGTTTTCGCCCCAAGCTGCACGCGGCTGCGAATATAATTTGCATTGACTCGCCGCCCACCTTCAATCCTAATTTCTTCCAGGCTCCCCTCTAAAACCCGAATTTCGACAACACCATTACTAATTGCCTGATCGACAAGAATTGCTCTAGAAGTGATGTAACCCTGATTCAGATAAAGCTGAGTAATGGCATCTGCGACTTCTCGGAGTTGTTCCAGGGTAAGAGTACGCCCCTCAAAAGGTTGCACGATCGCATTAATTTGGTTATTGCCAAAAATCGTACTACCCGTAACATTGATTTTCTGAACTTGAATTGCGGGTCTGTCGGGAGTGGGTTCAACTGAGGGTGTCGGCGTGGGGGTGGGTTGAACGGCGGGAGTCGCTGGTGCGAGCGGTGCGGGACTTGGAGGCGGTTGCAGAAAGCGGTCTTGGTTCGGGTTGGGTCGGAGATTCTCTGGGGCAACTGGCGGAGGGGTCTGCGCTGGAGGGGGGGTCTGCGCTTGCAGGGAGGACGCACAAGCAATTAAGGGCGGTGGGCAAGACGAGTTGCTACCAGAAGCGGAAAACGCTGGTGGGGAGAGTGCTAACTCCGACTCGATTTCGCGGTTATTGGTAATTTCACTTGTTCCGGCGCGCTTGTAGTCTCCTGTCAGTAATGCCGCACTCTGAAAGACGAGTTGCTTGGGGAGTTGGGAGTCATTGCTGGCCCAAACGGGGAGAGAAGGCGAAGCGGAGAACGGTTTGACGGATAAAGCCTCATTTAAGGCTAAGGCTGGACTAACTGGGGCTACATAGCCCTTTTCTAACTTGCTGGGAACCTCCTGGGAGCTGAAGCTAACGAGGGTTTTCCAGGTCTCTAGGGGCGGTGTTGCTGTCTTCTCTTTATTGAGGTGAGGTAAAAATTGTTCTAGTTCTTGTGCCTTGGATGCGGGATTAAAAGAGCCTTGCTCCGTGATGTTTGGCGTTAAGCTTAGTGTTGTGGCGTTTTCTGGACTTTCGTTCTGAACTTGCCGCGTTGTCAACTGGGATGTAGAGGGATAGCGGAGCGCTGCTGCGTTAGCCAAGCGAGCCGTAGACCAGCGTAGATCGCTTTGTGTCGTAGCTTCGGGCAGTTCGCTAGCACAGGGTTCTTGATTCCAGTAGTAGCTTAACTTACTCCAGGGGGACAAGGTAGCGTCTGAGGAGCAAGCTTTTCCGGCTTTGTCGTTCAGCGTAGGAAAATGGTGGGATTGTGTCTCAACTGTCTTGGGCAAAGAAGCAAGTGGGGCGGCGACTGCCGAGGGCATCGCACCGTTGATCTCACTACAAGCGATGCCTAAACACAACGGCGCAAGTTCCCAAAGCCAATGTTTAGTGCTTCTTGCTTTTATTGGCACAATCACTCGGCTGCTTTTGAGTCGCTTTGGCGTAATGGTCGCTTCGCGTTCCGGGTTAGCATTTACTGTTTCCGAAGGATTGCCTTCTTTCAAAGCGTCAAGGTTTTCGTTGAGTCCTGCCTGAACTACATCTGGCAAGGCTTTCGCTAACGCATTCTTAATTAAAACCTCACACCAAAGCACTGGGTACGGCACGTGCATTAGACCTCTTATTCTCCTTGAGTCGATCTATTCATAGACTTTGGGGGTAACAACCCACTTGAGTCATGTAAGTTTGTTCATGTTTAACATTCTCCGAGTAAGAGTGTGCCACGGTAAGTTGGTCAATGTAACTAAACGTAGGTATAGGTATAGAGGCTCTCCTGCTTTTCGCGCTGAGGGAATTCTCGTAATTTCCCCATCATCCCATCACTCACTCGCTCAAGGTCATCATTCCACTTCCTGCCACAGACTTTCTAGTCGTCGGCGCCAGGCTTCTAATACCTGTTCGCGAGATTGGGCATTTTGATCTAAATCGCCCATTAATCCTTCTCGGTAAAAGCGGTCTAGGGTTTGGAGGGTGGCTTCCAGAGATTGTCCTTGCTGTTTTGCCGCCTGGATAATTTGCCGAATACGACCTTCAGCCAGTTGGTTGAAGCTATCAGATAAACCCTGTTTCCGGAGATTTACTAGTCTGGCGATGGCTGTGGAGAAGTCATTAGGGTCAAGACTTTCTCTGTTGTGTTGAAATACGCCCCAAAGCACGTTTTGATTTAGGGCGTAACGGGTTTCCTGGGTATCATCAAAATTTGCTTCTAGTAGCTGTTCGACAAATGGTTGAGCGTCTTGGGCGGAGGCAATGGGAATGAGGATTCTCAGCCAAGATTCGTCTTCTGAGAGTAGTATTAAAAGTCGTAGCTGAGGTGTATCTACCTGCCACGCACTAGGGGGTGTGATCTGGACAGTTGTTGCACCAAATAGTTCTTTAAGCTTATCTGTTATTTCTTCAGCTTTCATGGTTTTCTTAAAAAAAAATCCCCGGCTACAGTCGGGGGCGGTGTCAAATTACCAACACAATTATAAGGGCTTTCCTGATACAGGAACGGCATATTTAGTTGGGAGGTTTGATGTTATTTGTTACCTGACAATTCCTGATAATCGTTAATCAAACTTTTCCTTAGATCGCTTTGCTGTTTCAGGATTATGCCCTTACAATCTCCAGTTCTAAACGAGCCATTCTTGAACGGCTTCTTCTTTGGTGTTGGTATTGCGCGATGGGGTTTCGCGATTGAATTTCATGTGAATTGAGCGGGTTTGCTCTCCATCGGCGGCGACTGCCATGATTGGGTAGTCAATTAAGCCATCCTGGAAGGACATCTGGAAGCGGAAGGTGCCATCGGGATTGAGCTTAATCGGCTGTCCGCCAATGGTGACGTTGGCATCAGGTTCGGTTGCGCCATAGACAATCAATTCAGCATCGGCAACTAACCAAAACTGGCGAGGGCGAATTGGAGCCATGGAAGCGCCGAAGCCTACGCCGGACATTCCAACGCCTGACATGGTTAAACCGGACATGGTTGGTACTGCCCACATTCCAACGCCGGAGGGGAAGACGTAGGAACTGATTGCTTGTTCGTGAACGGGTACTTGCTGCATGGAACCGTACAAGGAACCTGCAACTCGTTGTGCTTCGGTAGATTGTGCCATGCCGAAGATTTGGTCGTAAATCGGGTTGCCTGTGGCATCGAAGCTGCCTGTCTCTGTCCCGGCAGTGCTGCCATAGCCATAAGCTTTCTTGCTGGGGGGAACGAGTTCTATGAAGGTTTTGCCGCGCAGCTCTTCTTCCCAACTGACGGTGATAAATTGGTCTTCAATCCAGTCGCAGGGATAGACGGGAGGCACGCGAACTGGTGTGGAACGGGCGAGAACTAGCCAGCGACCATCAGCACAACGGTAGCCGATATCAACAACGTAATCGCGATCGCTTACTGGCATGGGTAAGTACCATTCCCGTGCTAGTTCGTCGCAAGGATATTCTTGGATGCTGTGGGGGCTTTGGTACTCAAGGGTGATGTCGGTGACATCATAAATCCGCAGGGCTAGTTGTTGTCCTCCCTGACGGCGCAGGTCTTCTTTATGCTCGTTGGGAATGTCCCAGTAGGTATAAGCCCATTGGGGATCGCGGGGCATCAGGACAATTCGGCTATCACCGTAGCCTGATGGCAACTCCGCTAACTCTTCATCGACTGAGGCGAGCATACCACCGGTGCGATCGTCTTGACCGAGTTCAAATTTTGCTGCTTCCACTTCTGGTTGTGCCTCCACTGTGCGAGATGGACTAATCGAGATTGTTGTGTGTTGTACTTTTTGAATTTCTGCCAGCAACTGCGACTTTCGCATCCGGCTGTAACGAGAGATACTGTATTCGCTGGCAACTTTACGTAGTTGCCGCAGTGTCATCTCTTCTAGGGGTGGGCGTTCTTTTGCCATGATTTATTCTCTCCAATAGTTAGGACGGCAGGTGTTTCACTCCTGATGAATCAAAGTTTTGGTTGTTATGAAACCGATCTAAGCTTTTAAATTCACTTGCCTTCAGTTTTTGTTACTTACCGATTTTGATTAAGATTCCCCAGTTGAGTCGAGCGCGATGTTAAAGTGCCATGCTTGAGCAAAGTGCGATCGCGATTGTCACAGGTGGGTCATCCTTTCATACAGGTCTCTAGGTCGAGTCGGCCGCCA
>CADCTM010000082.1 GCA_902805485.1 uncultured Coleofasciculus sp.
ATAAAATAGAAATTTTTTTTAAATTTTAAGATTAATCTTAATTGCCCGCTTTCTCAAACTCTCTCCACACCAGAAGTCCTCGATAACGATAAACCACGCCACAAATTGCCGATAAAATTATCCAACCTAAGGTATTAACTCGTAAATCAAACAGGGTTACATCGAACAAATTAAATAAAGTACAACCACTAAACGCTAACAAATACGTGAAAATAATTAATTTATCTTGATTCCATTGATATTAGTGGCAGTCGGTGCAACATCTGACCAAACTCCTAAAAGTAAAACAGCTTGAGCCAAAATCCAGGCGATTAAGCCACAAAATAATAGCGTTGCTGGGATACCAGTTTCCGCCGTTAACATTAGGATTAAATTATGAGGATGACCGAGTGCGAGGTGCATTTTTGCTTCGTATAATGGTCGAAAATTCCGTAATCCCCAACCGATCCAAGGACGTTCCTGAGTCATCGATAAAGCAAACTGCCACTGAGTTTTTCGCATTAATGCGATCGGTCTGTCAGAATACAATTGGTCAGAAAGTCTTGCCCAGAAAAATGGGGGAACGATGCGGCGTAAACCTTGACGCCCAAGTTCAACTGGGGCAAAAGATGCCCAGAGAATGATACTTGCTGCCGTTGTGACAGCGATAACAAGCCAGCGCCAACCCAGGTAAAGGGCGAAGGCAATGGCAGCAACAAATGCAATTCCCCAAACATTGCGAGAATTGGTGAGAAAAAGAGCGATCGCATTTCCCCCCACCGCCACAGTTAAAAATAACAAATGCCACTGATTAAGGCGTCCTCTGGCATCCTGAAATGCCTCAATCCACAACCCTAACCCCAAAATAAACACCATCTGAAGATAAACCGCCAGAATATTGGCGTGCATAAACACCGAAGCCATGCGCCCTGGCGGATTTCCCTTCGCTTCCAACACCCAGCCGAAAACAGCTTGCAACGCTTCAACACCACTCCAGCCCAAAAACAACTGCCCAAAGCCAAGAATCACGACAGGCAAGGAACCAAAAACCAAAATCCGCGCGAGTTGTCGCAGTTGTGCCGGACACTGAATCAGGGTACTGTAAGCGGCAAAAAAAATGAAAAAGGGTAATAAATTCGGTAAACCCAAGAAGGCGTCGGGGCGGCTATAAGCAAAACAACTACTTAAAATCAGCCAGATGCTGAGGATTGCCCATCCCCAGTTAATCGGGCGTCGGACAATCAGTTTGTATTCTTGTTTCCAGACACCTGCAACAGCCAACAACAGCCCAACGATGCCCAACACGGGGAACCAAGGAAACAACAGTAACCCCAGTTGAGCGCAATTCCAGGCGCCTTGTAGGTGCTTTTCCGGATGCCGACTCAGAAGCGATTTGAATAGTTTAGTCATCGGTCATTGACAGGATAGGAGTAAGGACTAATGACTAAGAACTAATGACTAATCAAATTGGCTCCCAGCATTCAGCGCGAGTCAGACGAATTTGTGCTAAAGCAAAGATGGTGGGGATGATGCGACCATAATTAGTAGCGATCGCTCTCCAACCCAAATCCGCAAAGAAATAGCCCCAAAGTAAGGGACCCAAGAGCGAAAATACACTCCGAGTCGCCCCATAACGCGCTGCATTCAGTGCCATACCCTGTTTTGCTGTTTGTAGCGTCAGGTAGCCCTGAATCTCTGTTGCTGCCGCCACTCCGCCCCGAACTACAGCTTCTTTTGCCACTTGATAACTGGCAAAGTGCAGGGCAAATTGATGTGCCATTTTTTGCAACAATATTGGCTTGAGGATCGAACTCACGGCTAAGGCACTACCGCCTTTAAGCAGTAAAGCCATTGGATCGTGTTGGAGTTGCACAGGTAGCGGTTCAGAAAGATTCGACTCAGCAAGCGATCGCTGTACCCGCACTGTTAGAGATTTCTTTTCTTTTTGAGGTAAACTTTTCCAAGCTTTACCCATTAAGTTAAGAAATATCTCCGCTTCGATATCCGTGGTTGCAAGCTTTTTTGAGTAGGGAATCTTTAAGTAACGACAAACTTGAATTAACGCTTCTCGATAGGTAAAATCAGCAGTCCGTCCTCTAAGCACCGTCATCCCATCGGCTGCCAAAAAACGAAATCGCTCTTCGATCGCATCTAACCAAGTTTCATGGTCTTGACTTTGGATGTCAATCGGGTCTTGTGTCTGAACGTAATCTAATGGATTAAACTTGCGGCGGAACAAGATTTCCGTCAGTTGTTGTAATTCTTCTTGTGTCGCTAACTCTAACGCGGCTCTCAGTTCATCCAACGTCGTTCCCTCCACAACCCCAGATTCAGTATTGTCAATTATTCTACTTATATTTAACTCAACCCATCAGGAGCATAACTCGTGTTTGATGTTGCCATTATCGGTGCAGGACTTGCCGGACTTGCCTGCGCCCAACAGTTGCAGCAAGCTGGTTATCGTGTAGTAATCGTTGAAAAGTCTCGCGGTGTCGGGGGACGGGTGGCGACGCGACGCCTACAGGATACCTGTGCTGATCATGGAGTACGCTACTTTGAAGCGCAAGGTAAGTTGTTGGAGCCGTTAGTTGAAGTGCTAGTACAACGCGGCATCCTCGAAGCTTGGACGGATAATGTTTATCAACTAAACTCAGCACAACCGGAAGTTACAAATGAGTCGGAATCATCCAGGATGACTCGTTACGTCGCGCCAGCAGGAATGACGGCAGTGGCAAAGTTTCTCGCCACGGGTTTAGAAATTTGGTTAAACCGACGAGTTGAAGCAATGGCGCCAACTGCTGAAAATACCTGGCATCTTACCCTCAATTCTCCTGACGAAACCTTTAAAGAATTAACAGCTTCATCGGTTGTAATTGCGATTCCCGCACCCCAAGCTTTAATGTTATTGGAACCGTTGTCGGAAACGATTCCACCCATATTTTTAGATAGCCTACGTTCAGTTGAATTTGCTCCTTGTCTTACCGTAATGGCAGGTTATAAAAATGAGCAATTGTCTCTACCAAGTTGGAAAGCTTGTAGTTTATCTCATAATTCTGACTTAGCTTGGATTGGTTTAGATAGCAGCAAGCGCCCAAACTCTAAAGCGCCGATTTTTGTGTTGCATAGTACGGCGGAGTTTGCCAATAGTTACTTAGATAGTGAGGATTTAAAACTCGTAGGGCAACAGTTATTATCTATTGCTGCCGAGTTGTTACTTCCTGGGTTAGATAGTCCTGATTGGTTTCAAGTGCATCGCTGGCGTTATGCTTTTCCGAGTGTTTCTTTGACTCAGGATTACCTGTATTCTGCGATACCTTTGCCTCTAATTTGTTGTGGCGATTGGTGTGGGGGAAATTTACTCGAAAGTGCTATAAATTCTGGCATTTCTGCTGCTGTCGCGATTAATCGTCAATTGCAACAAAAAACTTTGCCGGGGGAAGGTTTTTTGAATATTCTTTAATATGCCATCGGATTTACCAAGAAGAGATCCCCCTAATCCTCCTTAAAAAAGGGGAAAATCAATTGCGCCTTTTTAAGGGGGTTGGGGGATCTCCGGGGAAGCTTTCCGTACCCTAAGAGGGATCTGTCTTGATCGATTAATGCTCAGATTCCCCAATCCCAAGGGGAAAAAAGGCGTTATCGTGAGATTGCCTCAGCCTGTCTGAGTTTTGGGTAGCGCTTTGATTTATCCTTGGGTAAGGGCGCCGCCATTAGTAAAACCTTTTCCAGCAGCCAAGGGGCTAGGCGATTGCACCATACAGCTAAGTGACTTTGCCATCCGACTAAGATTTCTGGTGAATCTTTGTGCAATCCGGTAATCAGTGCCTGTGCGACTTTTTGGGGAGTCATGGGTACTACCCAGCGAAACAATTGTAAATCTCGCACCATATCTGTGTCGGTGAGAGTTGGTAGTAAGGCGATTACTCGGATATTGTGTGCTGCTAATTCGCCGCGCAAGGCTTGGGTGAATCCTAAAATCGCGTACTTGGTGGCGGAATAAGTTGCCATTGTCGGTGCGGCGATTTTACCCATGAGGCTAGAAACGTTAACTATTGTCCCTTCTCCTTGTGCTGCCATGCGTCGGGCAACGATGCGTGTCATGGTGTACATTCCCATGAAGTTGATCGCGATTTCTTCGGAGACTTTCGGCAGTTGGGATTGTAAGAAAGACGCTTGGTGAGCGACTCCGGCACAGTTAACGAGGAGGTGAATCGGGCTGTTGTCTCGCCACGCTTTGGCGATCGCAATATTCACTTCGATGGGCTGAGTTAGATCCAAGGGCAAGATCACAACTTCTGTACCCAGTGCCTCGATTTGGGCGGCAACTTGGGCTAACTTGTGGCGATTACGTGCCACCAATAACAAGCGTTTGGCGCCGTTTTGGGCTAATTCAATCGCGATCGCTCGTCCAATTCCACGGGAAGCCCCTGTAATTAATGCGGTTTTTCCTTGAATGTCCATAGTTTATAAGTCTCTAATGTTGAAGTCTCAGTACGCGGTGAGGTAATGTTGAACTGAATGATGGGAACACAAAAACCTACCTACTCCCATGCAATGAGACGGGCTGTAATGGGTGATTGAGGAATGTGTTAAGGCTCAATCTTTGAGTGCCAGATATTTCTCAGCAATCTTGTAGGGAACACTAATGAAAGTTGGTACTGAGAAATGTTTTTTCGTGAGCTAAAGCGTAAGCGCTCTTGTTTGGCGGGATAATACGTAAGGGACGAGTGAATGAGTGATGAGATGAAGGTGTCCGACGCATCGCCAAGCGAGCAGAGAAAGATAGTTTAAGCGCATTCTTGCAGGAATGTTGATGTCAAGCGATCGCCAAAATATCTTTGAGGCAATAGCAATACTGGAATCAGTGAATTGTTGAAGATTCCAGGTTTACGTAGAGCATGAATGGTACGTCTCCTAAATACGAGAATTTAC
>CADCTM010000083.1 GCA_902805485.1 uncultured Coleofasciculus sp.
CCACTACGATATCCTTCCAAATCCAGGGTGACATAGACAAAGCCAAATTCCTGAAAAGCTGATACTAACTGAGGCAAATCAGTAGTTAAAACAAATTCCTTAATTTGCTCTGCTGACAATTCAATTCGGGCGGTATCACCTTCAGAACGAACGCGGAGATTAGAAAAGCCTAACTTACGTAAATATATTTCTCCTCTACCGACTCGTTGCAGTTTATTTAGGGTAATTTCTTCACCATAAGGAAAACGAGAACTGAGACAAGGCTGGGCGGGTTTATCCCACCAAGCAAGTTCGAGTTGTTTTGAAAGTTGGCGAACTTCCGCTTTGGTAACACCAACTTCCGCTAAAGGCGATCGCGCACCTCTTTCTTTGGCGGCTTGAATTCCTGGTCGATAATCTCCCAGATCATCAGCATTTACTCCATCAATAACATAGGAATAACCACGTTTTAAAGCTAATGGTTTTAGGGTGTCATGTAGTTCACTTTTACAAAAATAGCAACGATTAATTGGGTTAGATGTGTAGTTTGGATTGTCCATTTCGTGAGTCTGAACTACTTCATGGGTAATGCCAATTATTGCCGCTTGTAGGCGGGCATCTTCTAATTCTTCGGGTAATAAAGAAGGAGATTTTGCTGTAATTGCCAAAGCGCGATCGCCTAAAACATCATAGGCAATTTTAGCAACCAGCGTGCTGTCAACGCCCCCGGAATAGGCAATTAATGCCTTCTCCATTTCTGAAAATAAAGTTTTTAATTGCTCTAATTTTTGCTCTAGCATTGTCATTTCTTTAATTAGTTAACTGTATTCCTATATAGGCAGAGGTAGGTTTATCCGAGTTGTCACCACATCATAGTGAACTGTGATCCCCGCAGATTGAAGACTGGTTATGAGCGCTTCAACATCAGCAATCACATCCATCACAATCAACAAACAAGTTAGCTTAGAAGCATTTGACGTTTTGATCGTTTCTCAGGAAGCGCAAGCTGGCGTACGAAGGCTTTCAAAGTCATGGATTGATCAGTAAAAGCCACTTTTACGAATTGCTACTGTCTCCAAGAAGAGGAAATAATTTGGTTTCGAGATTTCATCTTTACACTTGCTTACACGCTTAAATTTTCACAGGTATCAAGTTGCTAAAACTCACGCCGGGAAAAAATAAGAATTGCGATCGCCAAAACCAATACAGTGTAGAACAACCCATATAATCCGTTAGCTAAAAGAGTTAGCGGTGACGGTAAAAGTCCATAAACTGCGTCATTCTTTAAATTTAGGCGCGATAAATCGGGTAGAACCAGATAAAGACCTTGAGTCAGCGCTTGTATGTTAGAGTTGCGACTCAAGTTACCTAACTCTACTAAATCCGGACTTAAATTTCCCATGAAATAAATCCCAAAGCTGAGTAGCGCCGCCAGAAGTGAACTGGTGAAAACACCAAATAATAGTCCTACCGCTGCAATCAAAGATAGCTGCAAGAATAGATAAAGCGTTGAAATTAGGATGCTACCCAGGGGGTAATTTATCCGACTGAAACTGAGAAGAATCAGATAAATTGTCGTCATCGCGACAATCAAGACAGCTAAAACAGCAGATACCCCCAAGTGCTTACCAATAATGAACTGGGCGCGGTTCACTGGCTTGGGAATTAAGATTAATACGGTGCGCTTTTCAATTTCTTTATTAATCAAACCCGTACTGACAAAAATAGCAACAACGACACCCAAAACGTCAATACCAGCCAAACCAAAATCGATCAGCATCTTATTTTCTGTAGTGGCTGCTACTTCGGGTAATATCCGCCAAGCCAGCACCAACAAGAGGGCAAAGAAGCCAATCAGATATAAGATGCGATCGCGAATCACTTCCCGAAACCCATTAGAAGCGATCGTCCAAACTTGCCCGAAATTCACACCTTCCCTCCAAGTTCAACAGCCTAGTGAGCTGTTGGTGAAACCTGTTTATTGTATAAAAGTATCATTGCTAATGGTTGATGGGTCTATTCCCCAGCCCTTCACGGGATCACATTTAACCCGACTAATTGGCGTTCCTGGCGATCTTTGCTTGGTATTGATTGGTTTAGTTGCTGCACTTCTTCGGGGAGAAACCCGGGTAATTTGACAACTTTTAACCAGAGACTTCTCTTTAGCCTGTGCGCGAGGACCTTGCCAATTTGCCAGCAAATCTAAGTTATACCCACTCTTACCGGATGAGACATCAGACGATACCTGCCACAACTCGTCTTCATCAATAGGTGAAACTTGTTTTGTCGCTTGCTTTTGGAGCGTATTAACCAAGCTAATTCGCTCTTCCTTAAGTAGCAATCGTTCAACTTCTGACCAAGGTTTAGCCTCTAATTGCTCTATTAACCTGGGTTCCATTGCCTCTAAAATTACAGCTCCTCTGGGTCTTGCTGAGGATGCGGCTTGAGATTTTACGACAAAAGCACTTTGACGGACATCATCAAAAACCAGACTGGGATATTGAACTAACCAGTCTTGAATTACAAAATTAAACTGAAGCCAACAGCTCAGTAAGAACTGAGTGCCAAATAAAACTACCAGGTTTTGACGCTTGTTCAGAGGGGCATTTTTTAACATTAGTCCGCCATCTGGCGTTTCCCCCAAAAAATCAGGCATAGCGGCAATTACGGCTGATATGCTCGGCCAGTAAATTAGCGCCTCTCGTCTGATGTCACCCGTGCCGCCGCCAAATATATAAAGACTAACCAATGCACCAGTAATCCAGGGACTTAAAGGAAAGCCATCTTTCCGTTCTGCCTCGCTATAACCGATTCTGAGCTGATTGGCAGAAGTTGTCCACCAATGGACACCCAGAATTAAAAAAATCCAACCAAAATTAGTTAGCAAATCTACCAGCAAACGATTCTGTGCCAGCATCGCCATGTAGTAGGAAAAAACGCTAAGTAAAATTAGAGTTTCCCAGGAGAAGGCACTGGGAGGTCTAATATTCTTTTGTACCCACTCGTAGAGGTTAAGAAAAAATTTCACGTTAATATCAACTAGAAAGTGTGGATCTCAAAGAAACGAAGCACCAAAAGCAGCACAATGGCGCTATGGCTGTAGGCATTCGCCAAAAGGACAACCGTTGCCTGATTGGGGTCAGTACGGGCTACCGACCGCTCCAGTCGATGTGACAACCTTTGCCGCCGCCGACTACGAGGTGAATTAGACTCTTGTTCGGGTTCACTTTGCTCTTTTGGGGAACGTTCTAGTAAAGCTTCTAGCAACTGTAGTCCTTTGAGCTTAATCAGGAAGGCAGAGAAAAAAATCACAACACCTGTTGAGGCAAGCATCAAATAAAAGCTTTGTGGCAACGGATTGAGAAAGCGATCAAAAAAAATATAACTAATTATCTGGGATCTTATGGGCTGGGGTAGTAAGTTCTTAAGGAAAAAAAACGCTAACCAACCGATAACTGTGGCAAGTAAATTAATCGATGTCGCATATTCAATGCTTCTGCGGCGCGTCAGGTATAGCCTTTGGGAAAAAACTCTGGCTTCGAGAGCGATCGCTACCAGCAGAAAGACGCTTTGAAATAAATAGGTTTGTAATGGCAAAACGGGTGACATAACGGTCTGCTCTTTAACTAAGGACTAAGGGTTAGGGATTATGGGTATAAAGGGACGAAGGGCTTTATGTGAGATAGTAAACCCTTTTAATTACTTAATTCCATCTCGATTGTTTCCTTTTCTTCCCCTCCTCGCCCTTAGTGGTTAACTCTTCGTCTCTATATTGTCATTACTTGGTTGACGGAACTCTCATTTTCTTTGAAGGTAAACTTGTTTATTGGGGTTACACAGCAAGGATCGGAATGACCAGAACAGGGATTGGGATTCGCACGGCAGTTGAGCGTTCTGAGCGCGTTACGGGTCAGATTCACGTTTATGATGGCACTGGCAAAGGGAAGTCTCAGGCGGCATTGGGCGTGGTTTTGCGCTCAATTGGACTGGGGATTAAGTCAAGTGTGGGGAGTCGGGTTTTGTTGTTGCGGTTTCTTAAGGGACCGGGACGCGCCTACGATGAAGATGCAGCGATTGAAGCTTTGCAGCGGGGTTTCCCTCACTTGATCGACCAGGTGCGGACGGGAAGGGAGTCGTATTTTGCCAAAGAAGAGGTAATCCGCTTTGATTCGCTTGAGGCGCAGCGTGGTTGGGATGTGGCAAAAGGGGCGATCGCTTCTGACCTTTATTCGGTTGTTGTCTTGGATGAACTCAACCCAGTTTTAGACTTGGGTTTGCTTCCCCTAGATGAGGTGATTCGGACGCTGAAAAATAAGCCGGATAGCCTGGAAATTATTGTTACAGGTCGCGGTACGCCTCAATCGCTACTGGATATTGCGGATTTGCATAGTGAGTCTGTCTCTCATGATCATCCCGCCTCCAGGGAACAGGGAATAGAAGGGATTGAAATTTACACGGGTGCGGGTAAAGGGAAATCCACAAATGCTCTAGGTAAGGCTTTGCAGGCGATCGGTAAGGGCATTAGTACGGATAAGTCGCACCGCGTACTGATTATGCAATGGCTTAAGGGGGGCACTGGGTATACGGAAGATGCGGCAATTGCGGCGTTGAGACAGAGTTACCCGAATTTGGTGGATCATCATCGTTGTGGTCGAGATGCGATCGTTTGGCGGGGACAGCAGCAGATTGCTGATTATGTGGAGGCTGAACGTGGCTGGGAGATTGCGAGGGCGGCGTTGGCGTCTGGGTTATATAAAACAATCATTATGGATGAATTGAATCCTACGGTTGATTTGGAACTGTTGCAGGTTGAACCGATTGTTGATGCGCTGTTGCGGAAACCCCGCGATACGGAAGTAATTATTACTGGTCGCTGTCTGAATCAACCTGCTTACTTTGACCTAGCGAGTGTCCACTTGGG
>CADCTM010000084.1 GCA_902805485.1 uncultured Coleofasciculus sp.
TTTCAGAGTTGGCACGGAACCTTTCCTAATCGAGATGAGATTTAATATCTTGCCAAAGACACAAGAATGTTTGGTAGTGCGCTAAAGGATTGTGGGATAAGTAACGATGTCCTGCCAAGTCCAAGGTTGCTTAGTCAATTCTGCTCGTTGAGCCGCAGTGGTTTTGCATCGGCTATGCTGCCAAATCCAATTGAAGTAACTCACGACTATAGGGCTTCGCCCCGCCAAAGGCGTACGCGTCGTCACAATCGTTTGCTCCCACATCTTGCCGAACTTATTCTGTCTACTATGCCAGCGTCCTGTTTGTTGTCTGACAATTCCATTGGTACGTTCTAACTGTTGCGTTTTGTCCTTGCCAATGTAGTGCAAGATTTCAGGCGGCAATACTCTTTCATAGCCTCACCAGTCATGACTGCTCCAGCGTTTGCAGGCAGTTTTTCCTTCGCTACTGACCACCAACTCCTCAATGAATTCGTCAGTGTGTTTTCCCACTCTTGCAGCCAAGATTAGCCCACTTGAATCAGCTAGACTCACCCAAATCTAGCAATCCCCAGCCTCTAGCTCATCTAGGAGGCATTGCTTTTGTTTTTGCCACAAATGACCAGAGTTCATCGGCACTCACTTCCTCTGTTTGCACCGCTTGGACTTGAGCATTATGTAGCAATTGTGCCTGCTGACTGGGTGCACGAACAATACTGACCCCGTGTTATACGCCAGACCACTCGTGCGGCTGACCCCCCTCAGACTGCTGCCTTCACTATGCACCTGTAACACCTGCCGGATTTGTTCTGGAGTTACTTGGCGATGGTAGTACAAGGTGCCAAACCGCTCGTTGAACGTTTGCTTGCACAGGGGGCAGAAATACCGCTGGCTACCGTTGGGGCTTTGCCATGTTACGAGTGCTGGGGTGACCGCAGAGCCGACATTCCATAGATTCTGCTTGAATGTAGATACCTCTCTACTTTACTCAACCCACCATCCTCTAATGCACCATCGCCGAGCTTCTCTCGGCGCATTTGCAACAAAACTTAGGAGTAAGCCGTCGTCTGAATTCGCACGCTTCTTGGGGGTCAGCAATTTTCTCCGCCAGAGCTTCGATCAACTGACAGGGTAAGGTGGGGGGAGAATAAATTAACGTTTCTTTTACAACTAAACTTGCGATCGGGCCAATGCAATAAGTAAGTTCTTGTTGACAGCGTTCTATAAACTTTGGGTTGAAGAAACTTTCCTGTTCAATTTTGAGTTGCGATATGTTAATAGGGTCGCTGACCGCTGTGCCAGCCGGAGGAGCACTAGTGTAAGTAGAAGTACTTACCGTCTCTTGAGCGTCTGGAGCAACAGAAAGCGGATACTGCTTATGAGGAGCCATACTGAATACTGCCTGAGGGGATGTTGCTTCAACTTCAGGCACCAAGCTCATCATTGATGCTGGTGCAGCGGTGGTTGCGATTTTGGTTCTGCTTTGAGTCTTCCAATGCTGATATCTTAGAAAGGGAAATGAGGCTACTTTTTTTGCCAACGCCCAGAAAAGCACATAACTTGCCAGTAGACGTTCAAAAGAGCTAAAGCGTGATTCTCTTAATTCCTCAATCACAGCTTTTTGCTCCACCGAGCTTATCTTTCCTTCGAGGAGAGAACCCGTTTTACTCCATAAAACAATTGCGTCATTAAACCCCTTGTAGCTGATTTCCGGGTTATGCCCAAGCGCGATCACCTCGGGCCCCACGCCGATGTTTCTGACACCATCAGCTTGCTTACCTGTCATGACTACAGCGTCTTGATCATTTTTTTGTTTCTGACTCCGGCGTCCATCAGGCACACCTAGAAAAACCAAAGTACCTCTGACCAACCGGTGCCCAAAGTTATGTAGCATATCATCCTGTGGATTAGCTCCATGCACTTCCAAAGAGGCAATCCCGTAGCTCAGAGAAAAAAGTTTGCTGACATAGGATTTTAATAGCTGATTGACCCAAGGTACATCCCCAATAACCAAAGTTCTTTTGCCGGTGCGCCCTAAAGGCTGCCTGCCCTGAAACCAACGGAATCCAAGCGTCCACAGCCAGGGACCGAAGATGTAAATACCAATATCCGCTAAGATGACAACCGGATCAATTAGTGCTAACAAAAGCAAATTACTCGGTAAATCAGCTGCCAAGAAAATTAATCGAAAAATCGTTTGAGTTAACGGAATCGTGTATCCAAATGGAATTGCCCAACCAAGTGCTATCAATATATACAAAGCATGAATCCCCCAGACAAGAGGAGCTTCTGTGACATGGAGGGACCACTTTTGGCCACTACTAATCAGCTTTTGATTTTTCGAGGATTGGATCGCGACTCCACTAGGTGTGGTTCCAGTGATCGAAACAACGCTTTGGTCGAGGAAATCTGCCTTGATTGTTTCCAGGATTGAGAGGCTTCTTGGCGTCAGTGTCATCCCAAAAGGGCTTGAGTCAGGAAACGCTCGTCTCATCCGTTTGGCAATGTGAAACAAAAGCTCTGTTAGGGTCTCTTGAGCTGCAGCAACTTCCACAGTAGCAGGCTCAGCAGACCTGCGCCCGCTGCCATTGGTAAAAATTCTGCGGTTAAAAGCAGCTTCTTGAAAATAAGATTGACCGATCGCAGATCCCATCAGGCTATTCAGCTCTCCGGTTAGAACAAACAGCCCACCAATAGTCCCTTCCCGGCATAGCTTGTCAAACGTATTGGTTGCCTGCAAAGTCGGAAAGGTTTGACCGGACTGACTGATTGCTAGCACGATCGAGTTTTTTCCTAAATGCAGGCTTTGAGAGTCATGCTGCAATTGTCTTAAAACTTGGTTTGCAGACAGCGCCTTGACATTGAACAAGGGGAATATTGTCTTCAAATCCTGAGCGAATCTTTTGCCCAGCCATAGGCTATTCTCAATGCCGGTAATCATAAAATCGACGGTCTGCGTCTGACACAACTCGCCTGCTAATCCTACTTTGATCATTCTTTCTCTCTTTTCTTCAAAGTGCTTAACTTTTTCGATTAAGAGATCCGCCAGGTGTTCTGCGCTTTGGCGGTTAAAGGATACTGGATCTTTCCATGATGCCTCGATTGCTTTGAGTACCTGCGGAATCTCCTTAATAGCACTTGCGACTGGGTCTTTGGTCTCGGCTTTAGGAAGCTGAATATATGGATTGCCTTGCATCGGTATCCATCTTTTCTTTAGCTCTTGTTCGAGAAGCTCCCGTCCTTCGGCCATCGAATAGACAGTGATGCTGTTAGCACCGACTAAAGCAATTTCTCCCGCTTTTTGGTCCAAATCTAAACGGTAAGACTCAGGCGTGCCCGCTAATATAGCATCGACAGCGGCTGGTTCCGACGCATAGACCATGAACGCTTCCGGTAAATTGAAACCGATCACCATGGGCTGGCCTTGGGAACTCAGCACCAGGTTCTCTTCACTCAGGGTGGAAACCGTTACCAGACCAAAACTGCCGTAGGCTTGCAACATAAATATTTGCGTCGCCCGATACAAATCATTGTGCAAGAAAGCATTAACTGCCGCTTTCACAAAAGCAATCCGTTTCTCCGAGGGCCACTGACTAAGCGAGATGTTCTTGCTGATTTCTTGGCAGACCTTATTTTCAAAACAGCTTAAGTATTCTTTGTTGGTGAAAAGCCTTGTGTCATTGTGTTTTTGCCAGACCCCTTCAAAGATCTCAACCCAGTCACTCAGGACTTGCTGGGAAGGAAGCCTCACCGAGGCATCCCACATTCCCTGGGTAATAAGTAAATCCATTATTCCGGCAGCTTTAGGGGAATCGCCTGCGGTGGCGTTTGGGGTATGTAATACTCTTTCCAGCCACAGGCCAAGCTTGGCATTCTCAATCGGCCTGCCAAAGAGCGTCCAAGCGTCAAAGTCTCCGTTATGGGTAATGCGATGATTGATGTTTTTTCTTTCGCAGATCCATTTCCCGTTCTCAAGTGTCCATACATCCGCTTGCCTTGCCGGTATCCACTCATGCCAATGAGTCTCAAGCGGGGAGGGCGGACTGCTAGTTGCATAGCGATAATGCCATGTCCCCAACAGGACTGATTTCAGTGGCTTTATGCCTTTGTCAACAGCTTTACGTATCTCCGGCATAAATGCTGCTTCTAGCGATTTTGTCAAGTTGCCTCTTTTGGAATTTACAACTTTTTTGCCAACAAATAGGACTTGGTTAGCTTTATTGCGTGCGGAAACAAGCCCGCCCCCGGCTTGTTCACCCCGGATCTCAGTTTCGCGGCCCATTCTCCTAACCATTTCCACCACTCGTTCCGGCAGAAGATCGGAACCATCAGCAGGATTCCGTTTACCTAAAAACCCAAAATTACCGCACATCGTTTAACCCTCTGTGGTTGTCGTTAAGCAGGTGTTGCCGAGAGGAATGAAATGTCTGCGTGCTTTACTCAATCTGGACCATGACTCGCATACATTTCACCTAGATGGCCCCATCGTAGAATTTCAAGTAGGGATAAACATCTGAAGAACGTCTTGAATCCCATTCCAACAAAATAGATAAAGTTCCCTCTGACTTTCGTTGCGGCAATAAGTAATTTTTTCTATAACTTTTGTCCTGACCTGAACCAGCGATACAAGGCTGAACTTTTCTTTGACCTCATGATGCCTATCCATCAAAACTTGGACTTAGCAGATATTCAGGGTCATCCTCCAAATAAGTGTGCGGAAGTCGTTGAAACAGCCTTGCAGTGCCAAAAAAATATTCAATCCGACCGAAAGTTTGTCTATTGCTAGCAGGATTTGCTTTTCTTAGACTTGTACTTACGCGGCAAAAAACTTCACCTGGAGTTTATCTATAGCAATCGAAGGAATGGTTAGGACAATGCTCTGAAGGCATTATCAACCGCATCCCAAAAGCACTCGAA
>CADCTM010000085.1 GCA_902805485.1 uncultured Coleofasciculus sp.
CTCGATCGCGCTTGGCGGAAATTCTGGTACCGGAGTTTGTGGCTTGAACAGTAAGGTCTCAACACGTTGATTCAGGGGTTAGGTAAGACTTTTTGGGGACAGTCTGCTAATTGGTACAAGTTTACAGTCTTAGTTGGAATTGAGATCTTGCCCGATACTTCAATTTGCCTTTAATGGGGCGAGGATTGTTGTTCAATCGGCATTATAGCGGTTCTCTTGTACATGGAATACAGGGTAGAGGCACGGCATTGCACCTAATTGAGAACCGCCATCAAAGATTTTTCTGGGGGGATTGTGCCTCCTGCCCATCCTGAAACGGTGCAAGATATCAGTTGTAAGCTTGAGCCTAACTGATACGACTCGCTCTCTCTCCCTATTGTGATCAAGAGTTTCCATCGCTAGAGGCAGAACAGATTTAAGAATTACCTTACTAAGATAGAAAGGTAGTCGCAAAAAACTATAAATAAATGACCTCAACACTGCTCAAAACTCCTCTGCTCAACGCCCCAACGATTAAAAAATTACCGAATGGTTTAACAATTGTGGCGGAGCAGATGCCTGTTGAAGCCGTCAACCTGAATGTCTGGATTAATGTTGGTTCTGCCGTGGAAGCTGATGAGATCAACGGCATGGCTCACTATTTGGAGCATATGGTCTTTAAGGGAACCCAGCGCTTGCAAAGTGGTGAGTTTGAGCGGCTGATTGAGCAACGAGGAGCGGTGATGAATGCGGCGACAAGTCATGATTATACCCACTACTACATCACCACTGCGCCTAAAGATTTTGCACAACTGGCTCCGCTGCAACTGGAAGTGGTGCTAAATGCCTGCATTCCCGATGATGCATTTGAACGGGAGCGATCGGTTATTTTAGAAGAAATTCGCCGCAGTGATGATAGTCCTCAACGTCGGACATTTCGGCGGGCAATTGAGACAACATTTGAGCAGCTACCTTACCGTCGGCAGGTGTTGGGACCGGCTTCGGTTATTGAGCAGTTAAAAGCCCAACAAATGCGCGATTTTCATCAAAAATGGTACCAACCGCAGTCAATTACGGCTGTGGCTGTGGGGAATTTACCTGTTGAAGAGTTAATTGAAATTGTTGTTGATGGCTTTACAAAAGCAGGCGTCACTACTGAGGCAGCAAAAGAACAATTACCGCTAACTTTTGCCCCGGAACCTGCTTTTAAAGAAATTGTTCGCCGGGATTATGTTGATGAAACATTGCAGCAAGCACGGTTAGTAATGGCTTGGCGAGTGCCTGGAATGATGCAGTTGGAACAAACTTATGCCTTGGATGTTTTGGCAGTAATTTTAGGGCAAGGTCGGATGTCGCGGTTAGTACGGGATTTGCGCGAGGAACGGCAACTGGTGACTCATATTGGCGTGAGCAATATGACACAGCGGCTACAAGGAGTGTTTTATATTTCTGCACATTTGCCGGAGGAAAATTTAGCCGTAGTGGAAGAAGCGATCGCACAACATATCCGCAAGTTTCAGACAGAATTAGTTGCCGAGACTGACATTGCGCGGATTCGGACTCAGGTGGCTAATCGGTTTATTTTTGGCAATGAAAAACCAAGCGATCGCACAAGTTTGTATGGTTACTATCAGTGTCAACTCGGAGACTTAACCCCCGCGTTGAACTACCCGGCTCGCATCCAATCGATCGAAGCGATTGACATTCAGAACGCGGCTCAACAGTATCTCTCTTCAGACGCTTATGGTATCGTTACCATCAAACCTGCTCAACATTAATTATGTGGACGCAAATTGCTACCCATATCGGTAAAGCCACGGGCAAAACCTTTGAAATTAATCAGCGTCGCTCTGTCAGTGGCGGCTGTATTAATCAGGGTTATGCTGTTAGCGGCGATACTGGTACTTACTTTGTTAAGCTCAACAAAGCCGACAAAGTGCAGATGTTTGAAGCCGAGGCGTTGGGCTTAAAGCAAATGCTAGAAACTGACACAATTCTTGTGCCAAAAGCGATTTGTGTTGGTACAGCCCTTGAGTATGCCTACATCGTCTTGGAGTGGCTGGATTTGGGTAGCGATAATAATACCCAGGCTTGGGAAGCAATGGGGTGTCAACTCGCGGCAATGCATCGCTGGCATCCCAAGGCAACCACGGTTCCGCTTCCCCTACAAATTTCTGCTCCCCCTAACTCAAGGTTAGAAGGGGGGGATAGCAGGCGATTTGGCTGGGATTTGAATAATACAATCGGTTCGACGCCACAAATTAACACCTGGACTTCTGACTGGGTAGAGTTTTTTGCTCAGTATCGCTTGGGCTATCAATTCCAACTAGCGCGTCGTCGTGGGGGGCAATTTCCGCTGCAAGAACGATTATTGGCGGCAGTGCCTAAAATACTGAATCATCAGCCTCAACCTTCTCTGGTACACGGTGATTTGTGGGGAGGGAATGCGGCAATTACTAAGTCGCGAGAACCTGTGATTTTTGATCCTGCGGCGTACATAGGCGATCGGGAAGTTGATATTGCAATGACGGAACTTTTCGGTGGCTTCCCAGCGGCTTTCTATCGCGGCTATAACGAGGTTTGGGCATTGGAAGAGGGTTATAAGCAGCGGAAAACCCTTTACAACCTTTACCATATCTTGAATCACTTTAATTTGTTCGGCGGCGGCTATGGTTCACAAGCTAACCGAATGATTGAAGAAATTCTTGGTTAGGTATGATTTGGACTCGCCATGAATAAAGCCAAACCCTCTTAATTTGGGTTGAATTTTTATCGACTTCTTAAAACGAGCAGCGGACATATCACAATCTTCGTTAAATTAACACGACGCATTCACGGAAATGAGAGGACGGCGAACGGAAGTATTGCGTATATCTGCCCTGGTATCAATGAGTTGCCAAGTGTTAGTTTCGCTATAGTACACAACTTATCTACTGTGTAACAAACTAACTATTACAGGCAGGTCAATAAATGGCTGTGGCTAACGAAGATCAGGGGCGAAAATTTATCACAACCGAACCACTTGGGGCAAGTGGAGAAGCGGGCGAACAAAAAGTTTGGGATGCGGTAAGAAGTGCTTTTTCCGATCGGAATTGTATCGGTTACTGGCGCTACCCAATCTTTTCAAAATTTGGAAAAATACGTAAGGAACCTGATATTCTCATTGCGGATCGGGAACTCAGTATAGTTGTAATTGAGGTCAAATCGATCACGATTGATCAGATTGT
This sequence comes from uncultured Coleofasciculus sp., assembly GCA_902805485.1. Lineage (GTDB taxonomy): Bacteria > Cyanobacteriota > Cyanobacteriia > Cyanobacteriales > Coleofasciculaceae > CADCTM01. The sequence continues at coordinate 3,207 of CADCTM010000085.1, forward strand.
TGGAGTTGATGGAGATCAGTGGCAACTTGAAAATTTTTACACAAATGAAGCTAATCCTTATCAGCAATCCGAACATCAGTTAAGGGTATTATTAGCACATTGCGATCGCGAACCTATACTTTGGCGTAAAATCATGGGTCGAGCGCTCGTTGCGCTGCCTTTAATTAGCGAAGAACAATGGCAGCAAAAAGGCTTCGATCAACTATCTAATTGCTCCTCGATTATTTTCCAAAACCAGTTAGGAAAAGTTGGCTTGCTGGAACGTATTCAACAATCGGATCTTGCTGTTACTGGGGAAAAGCTAGATGATAAACAATGGGAAGTAATGCTCTCAGTTATTAGTGGGACTTCAGTACTAAGAAAACCGCCCCGAATTCTTGTTTCTCCCGAAACGAAAACCCGCGCTAGTATTATTGCAACTCTGCAAGAACATCTCTACGAATTCGATTTTCAGCAGGAACATATTGGTAAAGAAATTCCGCCTGGTTTTCAGCGACTGCGCGGTACTGCTGGGTCTGGAAAAACAGTATTGTTATGCCAAAAAGCGGCTCATATGCACTTGAAGCACCCAGATTGGGATATTGCTTTAGTGTTTTTCACTCGTACACTTTACGATTTAGTTACTGAATTAGTAGATAAATGGTTGCGTCACTTCACTAATGGAGATATTCAATACAACCCGAAAAACAATAAACTAAGAATCCTTCATGCTTGGGGAAGTAAAGAACGTCCTGGTTTATACGGGACAATTTGTGAATTGAATGGCACAAGAACGAAGGGAGTAGGAGACACTAATGAAAGACAGCCGATTCGAGGATTAGCAGATCTTTGTAAACGGCTATCGGAAGAAATCAAAGTTAACCCGATGTTCGATGCTATTTTGATTGACGAAGGTCAAGATTTAGTTGCTGGTGACGATTTGAAATATCAGGATAAGCAGGCGATTTATTGGTTAGCTTATCAGTCTTTACGACCTGCTGATCCGGAAAATCCAGAACAGCGGCGTTTAATTTGGGCATACGATGAAGCCCAAAGTCTTGATAGTCTAAAAATTCCTACAGCTAAGGAATTGTTTGGTGAAAATCTCAGCAATTTATTGACTAAGGGGACACAATACGCAGGTGGAATTAAAAAGTCTGAAGTGATGCGCCGCTGTTATCGCACTCCGGGCACAATTCTTACAGCCGCTCACGCGATAGGAATGGGATTGCTAAGATCAGAGGGGATGCTAACAGGAATTACAAGAAAGTCTGATTGGGATAAAATTGGCTACGAAGTAACAGGTAAGTTCATTCATGGTCAACAAATTACGCTCCATCGACCACCCCAAAATTCACCCACGCCTGTTGAGGAATTGTGGGGAGAACCGATATTAAAGTTTGAAACTTACGATTCTCGCCAGGAAGAATTTTCGGCTTTAGCGGAGAACATTTGGCATAACCTGGGACATGATGACTTAAAGCCGAGCCGTGATATTTTAGTTATTGTTCTAGGCTCGATTATTGAAGCAATGGAATTAGAAAATTACGTTGCAGATTTCCTCATGGCTCAAGGTATTGATATTTATATTCCGACAGCCTTGGAGTTGAATGAATTGAAGCCACAATGGCCACATTATGACCCAGATAGTTTCTGGATGGAGGGTGGAGTAACTATTTCTCGCGTTCCCAGAGCGAAGG
>CADCTM010000086.1 GCA_902805485.1 uncultured Coleofasciculus sp.
AGGGGAAGGCAAATGCTTCCACTCTCTTGTTTCATTCAGTTCTAAATTTAAGAAATATCCATTTCTATCGTGATGCACAAATTCCGGCAAGGCTGCTACGTTTGTTGTAATGACCGGAGTGCCAACCGAAAAGCTTTCCACAACACTGTAGCCATAGGTATCATGTAGAGTTGGTAAGATGTGAAAATGACTGCGCGAAAGTAAGTTTATTACTTCTTGATTTGGCAACTTTCCCTGAAAAACGACATTATCCAAATTTAGGAGTTTTAAATCTTCTTCATACCTGTTTCTGTCCGGGAAATCAGTCCAAATATTTCCCCCATAATCGAGTTTAGATACTATATGAACAGTCAGTGGTAAACCAACCTGTTGAGCTTTTTTCGCCAACCGTAACGCGGCAATTCCTCCTTTTCGTCCGATGTGATTACCGATAAATACTATTTCTAAATTTTGCTCGTTCTGGTAAGATTTGGGTTGAGTAGTGATAACGGGGAAATTTGGGTTAATTACCTCTAATTTTTTTACTACATTATCGAGCAAACTCCAGTCTTTGAGACTATTAATAAATTTAAATTTGGCATAATCAGAAAGCGCAATAATTTTTCGACAATTTTCTAAAGCTAATCGCTCTTTAAGCAACGACTTTAAAAGCAAATTTGTCTCGGATTGGAGATAAGGCAGCAGCACCTCAAACGTCACAACCCAAGGCTTTTTTGTATAAGGGATAATGCCATTAAAGGCATGAACTAATTGATAATCTTCTCCAACAGGACGCCATAGTGCGATACTTTCAAAAGGCTGCCATACCCGTGCAAACGGAAACGGAAATCGTTCAGAAGGAAACTTCTTCGGACGCAAAAATTGATGCCGAGAATACCGAGGCACATTCGGCTTAATAATATGAGAATCACCAACTAAAAGAATCTTAGCCATCCGAATTCATCTACGTGTATCTGTTCCAACTCCTAACTAAAACCTTACCAAAGATACTTTAAGAAAAAAGCGATCGCATTTGACGAACCCCCCTCAACACAGGTGCTGGTATCCGCTTTCTCATCGCCGCCTTCCCTTCTTCTCGCCTTTCCAAACGCTGATTCCGTTCAATCGACTTTTCCAAGGCACTCACCCAAGAATCATTAACCTCAGATGCTTTTGCCGCATCCAGCACCCGTTCTAATTCTGTCAACGGACCCTCTTTCGCCTTAATATTCAAAATCTCTTCGTCACTCACATCATGCTCAAAACAAGGAGGTAACCCTACACCAAAAATCCGAAAAATTAGAATCGTCCGCAGACATTTCTCACACCGACCGCAGTTTTTATCTGGTTCTTGTCCTTGCCAACAAACTCGTAGGTTTTGTTTTGCTTCTTTCCAATTTGTCAGTTCTCCAATCTTTTCAATCCGCGTAAATTCCGCTCCATCGTGAACAATTGAAAATGCCTGACTGGAAAGTAACCAATCCGTAATCGGATTAGAACCATAGGGAAATGAAAGCGCTTGATAAGGAAAAGAACTGGAAATTAAACCCGCCGCATAGCCACCTTGTAGTAACATTAAACAAGATGCTGCCGCAGTGCCAAAAGTATCTTCCCAATTTAAAGCAGAAGAGCGAATATTTGTTGACATGGGAATTAATTCCATGTCTAAACTAGATAAGATCGCCCCAGCTTTTTCGGTAGCACGGTTAAATGCTTGTTGCTTTTCTAGGGGAATATCAAACCCATGAACCACCAAACCCGCTTGGAGGTTACGTTGCAGTCTGCCACAGCGGTTTGTACGGTGACGCCATACTGTAAAACTGCTATCCACCCCACCGGAGAAGGCTGCGATCGCTTTTTCCCCAGCTTCCGGGTTAAACTGCTCTCGCTCCACTTCGGCACTAATTTCTATGGGATGATATAAATTAGGACGCCAGGACGACCACGCCGCTTGAAATTCCGTTAAATTTCTTAATAACAAGGGCGAAACTTCACCATGTACCTTGATATCCGTTGACCGACTCATCGCCAGCAGCAGGGTGGCAACAACCAAAGGATCACAACTAGAAGTAATGATGGCACGATAGTGAGATGGGACTCTAAACCAGACAGAGGTACGAGTTTGGTCAGGATACTCGATAATAGCGCTAACAGTTATTGACCCATCCGCACCGATAGATTCTTCTCGCCAGAGGTGAATTTGACGCATCATAGGTGGTCTTTTGACCAGAGTAAAAATCCAAGTAAAGCCTTGATGCCGGATGCTTCAATTATCGCATCTGTCTGACACTGTAGCGGCACATTTGGCGGTGGCACTAGTTCATTTAATACATCTTCATGGAAAAGCTGCTGTACTAGGGGACGGTAGGGTTCTGCCTGACTCCGAACCGCTTGCCAGCCTTGATTATTAATATCAAAAATTTGATAATAGTAACGTCTTTCTATCCCAATTTTCTGCTGCCAGCGCCGCCATTTTTGTTGCAACCGTAACAGACGCCGCAGCCGTTGACGGTTTTTACTGGGTAAGAGCGGCTCCACATTAAAGGCATTGCGATCGAGTGGTAATTGCGCGAGTTTGGGAAACTGCGTACATACTAATTCCTTTTGGGCGCGTCGCTCATACATGGTTGCTATCGGCAGAGCGAGTGTCGTTTTTAGTAATTGTAAATCTAAAGCGGGGAGAACGGGCCACGCGCCAAAGCTAAACCGCCATGCATAAGCACCGACATGAAAGCGTTGTCGCTGATAAAGTTCATACCACCAACTGCGTCTAAATTCCAGGTCGGAATAGCTAAAGTAAGTCTCACGAATCTGGGAAAATGTTTCTTGTACTAAGTCTCCAAATACTTCCTTACGCAAGAGTTTATTGAGAATTTCTGGAGAAATTCCCCAGTTATTAATTGCACGATTCCAGAAGATTTCAAAAGATAATGTTTCGTTGGCGCGAGTCACCGGCAAGGGACCACCTGTAGCTGTATCAAGTGAGAAACCTCCCATCATTCTAGGGGCAAGTTCACTCAAATGGTCAAGGATACTCCAACCAATAACAACTCCATTAAAACCACTGGATAAATGCTCCCATTGAGTGAGCAATTCTGCGGAAAGTGGATAGCGATCGAGTTGATTTCTTGCCGTAGTATACTCTAATCCCAAAGTTCGGGCAACGGGAATCGCGCATTGCATTTCGATATCACTACGCTTGCCTAATGTTAAGGTGACAATTTTTTTTCCTTGACGATGCAGGAAGCCGGCAAGCATTCGTGAGTCTAGTCCTCCTGATAGTAAGAGGGTATGTTTTTGAGCATCAAGGGTATGGCGTTGCAGGGTTTGGTCGATGATGTGTTCTAATAGTTCTAAATGCTCTGAATATGAAAGATTTTCATAGGGTTGATGTTGACTTGAGGCTGGTATTTCGTATTGTTTAATTTCTTGTGGAGGCGCTTTTGATGGAACAAATAGGCAATGTCCGGCATCCAGGCGTTTAATTTGTTGCCATAATGTTTGTCCGTTAACTAATCCGTTTGTGAGGAGAATACCAACTAATCCCGCAGGGTTAAATTCGGCGGTGAAGAGGGGGTGATGGCGGAAAAGTTCGGGACTGGAAGCAACTAAGACAACTTCATCTTTTACATAATAGTAAATTGGAAATAGTCCAAGAATGTCGGCAGTTACGGTTAGTCCAAAATGGGGATGGTAGGCGACGGCGGCATAAAATCCATCAAACGGTGGTAAACCTTGTTCTGGAAATTCTCGCCAGAAGGTTCTCAAAACCTTAGCATCAAGTCGGGTAGATTCGCCGGGAATTATTGCATCCCCCCAAATCACGACAGCTTCGTCTTCCTCAACGATACAGCTAATGGGGGCTTGGGGATGAATTGCCCAAATTGCTTGGAAGTCGCCGTTAGCGCAGGAATTGATGGTTAAACCGTCAACGGGTGGGAGGCGTGACTCGATATTTTTGATAAAATGCGATCGCCTTTCTGAATTTGGATCGACAATTACAAAAAAGTTCGCCATGTGTTTATTTACTCGCGTTGCGTTTTAAACTCAAAACTAACATTTGCAGGCGTTAATTGAGTTGTTTTCCAGGACGGTTTTTCACGGTGTTGAGTAATTTTAGAGTCAGTTGAGGCGGCAGGAGAATTGCTGTTGCAATTTTCACGACTACGATTACCATAATTTTTGTTCGCCCTAGCAGGGCTAAATCGTGCTTCAGTGCCTGTATAAGAAACCTCGCTGCTATTAAACCCTTTTTGCGGTCTAAATTCCCTTCTAGCGCTTTAAAGGTAAGGTAATTATAGCGACTCGCTAAGGTTTCTCGCTTCAAATCCTGTAAAGATTCGGGCGCTTGTGCAAAAACTCGTTCAATAACTTTTAAGCTTCCTGCCTCCATTTTCACAATATTAAATGAGGCGGAATTCGGGGAAATTCGATATAAAATTTGTGGCACTTCCACTGTAACAAACTCATATATTGCTGCCAAGCGTAACCACATATCCCAATCCTCTGCCGGTGTAACAGATTGCTCGAAACAACCGACTTCATCTAATGCTTGCTTGCGAATTAAAGGATTAGAACCACTTTCGATAAAATCCCTTAATAACAACTTCTCGTAAGCCTTGCCATTAACGGTAATATGACCTCCAGAGCGTAAAAATTGCCCTGATTCATCAATCCAATCACTCCAACTATAAGCAACTGCGGCTTGAGGGTTATCTTGCAAAGCCTTAAGTTGTAGTTCTAGCTTATTTGGTGTCCATAAATCATCCGCATCGATAAAGGAAATAAACTCACCTTTAGCCTTAGTTAGCGCCCGATTCCGACTTGCTGATACCCCAGAGTTTTGGTAAGAAAATACCTGGATTCGCTCGTCATTTATTGCCTGAATAATCTCCAAGGTTG
>CADCTM010000087.1:0-4490 GCA_902805485.1 uncultured Coleofasciculus sp.
AAGTCTACGTCGTGGAGAGTGCGATTTAGCTCTGGTTGGGGGAGTAACTAGCATCCTATCACCAGAACACAATATCTGTTTATCAAAAGCCCGCATGTTGTCCCCAGATGGTCGTTGCAAGACTTTTGACGCAACCGCTAATGGTTTTGTCCGTGGAGAAGGATGTGGTGTAATCGTTCTCAAACGCCTCAGAGATGCCCAAGCTGACAAGGACAATGTTTTGGCTGTGATTCGCGGTTGTGCAATTAACCAAGATGGTCGCACCGCTGCCTTAACAGTACCCAATGGAAACTCTCAGCAAGCTGTGATTCACCAAGCCCTAGCGGACGGAGGGGTGCTACCCGATCGGGTAAACTATGTAGAAGCTCACGGTACTGGGACATCTTTGGGAGACCCGCTTGAGGTCGGGGCATTGGGAGCGGTGTTTGGTGAGCGCAAACACCCTTTAGTCATCGGTTCAGTGAAAAGCAATATCGGTCACCTCGAAGCCGCCGCTGGGATAGCGGGTCTGATCAAGGTAGTGCTTTCCCTGCAACACGGGGAAATTCCGCCTTCTTTGCACTTCGAGCAGCCTAATCCTCACATAAACTGGGAGCAATTGCCAGTAAAGGTGGCAACACAGCGTATGCCTTGGCCGATTGGCACTCGGCTGGCAGGGGTAAGTTCTTTTGGCTTTGGCGGCACCAACGCCCATGTCGTACTGGAAGAAGCACCCCCACAAATTAGGGAGAAAGTGGCAGTGGAACGTCCCCTACATTTGCTTTGCTTGTCGGCGAAGACACCAGAAGCTCTTAACGAGTTAGTCAGTCGGTATTCGCAACACTTGGCAGCTAAACCATCCTTAGAGTTAGGAGATATTTGCTTTACTGCCAATACCGGGCGATCGCACTTCAACTACAGGCTAAGTGTGGTAGCCTCACAACCAGAGGAAGCTCTCGAAAAGTTAGCTGCCCTCAGTAAAGGACAAGAAACAACAGGAGTCTTTCAGGGGCGTGTAAACACAAATAATAAAATTGCTTTCCTGTTCACGGGTCAAGGTTCGCAGTATGTGGGGATGGGACGCCAACTCTACCAACTTTCGCCCACTTTCCGAAACACCCTTGACCGCTGCGATGAAATTTTACGAGCATTACTAGAAAAGCCCCTGCTTGAGGTTCTGTATCCCAAAGAAGCGGAGAATCTCCCATACATAATCGACGAGACAGCCTATACCCAACCCGCCTTATTTGCCTTGGAATATGCCCTGTTCCAGTTATGGAAATCTTGGGGCTTAGAACCAGATTTCGTCATGGGTCATAGTGTCGGGGAATATGTAGCTGCCTGTGTCGCTGGGGTGTTCAGCCTGGAAGATGGACTGAAACTGATTGCCCACAGGGGGCGTCTGATGCAGGCTCTGCCCCAAAGTGGGGAGATGGTTTCGGTAATGGCGAGTCTAGAGCAAACTGTTACTCTAATTCAACCCTACGCCCAAGAGGTCTCAATCGCTGCTATTAACGGCCCAGAAAGCGTAGTCATTTCTGGTCGGAGCGAGGCGATTAACGCTCTTGTTACCAAGTTGTCAGCCTCTGGAATCAAAACCAAGAAATTAAATGTCTCCCATGCTTTCCATTCACTGTTGATGGAGCCAATGCTGGCAGAATTTGAGCAGATTGCCCGACAAGTGAGATTTTCTTCGCCACAGATTCAACTTCTGAGCAATACCACGGGTGAACTGGCAACAGACGAAATTACTAAACCAGAGTATTGGTGCCGTCATATCCGACAACCCGTGAAATTTGCGGAGAACATGAAGACCCTTGAACAGCAGCGAGTAGAGATATTAGTAGAGATTGGAGCGAAACCGATTTTATTGGGAATGGGTCGCCTGTGCCTGCCCGAACATCAAGGACTATGGCTTGCCAGTTTGCACCCAGATCGAGATGATTGGCAGCAGCTACTAACAAGTTTAGCACAGCTATATGGGCGTGGAGTTCCATTAAATTGGGTTGGCTTTGACCAAGACTATTCTCGTCATCGCCTGAACTTACCAACATATCCCTTTCAGCGACAGCGCTATTGGATAGAAGCAGACAAGGGATATGCTCATGATGCGCTTTTCCAGAACAATGGTGTCGGCAACCAGACGCTTCATCCTCTACTGGGGCAACAGTTATATTTAGCAGGAACCCAAGAGATTCGTTTCCAGTCCCAAATCAGCCCAGACTCCCCATTCTGGCTGAGAGACCATTGTCTTTTTGGGACAACAATTCTGCCAGGAACAGCTTACTTGGAAATGGCATTAGCAGCTGGAGCTTTTGTTGCTAAATCTGACAATCTTTGGCTGGAGGATGTTGTCTTACGGCAGGCGATGATTTGGCAGTCGGATGAAGTCAAAACCGTTCAGGTGATTTTGACACCACAGGAAGCTGATGTCTATTCCTTTGAGATTTATAGCCTCGTACCGACTGCCCAGACAAACAAGGGTCAGCCATCTTGGACGCTCCATACCTCAGGTAAGCTGCTGATCAAAGAAAAACAGTCAGTAGCTGAACGGGTGGATTTGGCGGCAGTAAAGGCGCAATGCACTCAAGAATTTCCCATCGTTGCGTTGTACCGACGCTTTCAAGAACAGGATCTCCATTATGGTTCAAGCTTCCGGGGTATGGAACAACTCTTTAATGATCAAAGAGTAGCTCTGGGCAAAATAGGGCTGGCGGAGAAATTACTCGGGGAAATCGGAGACTATCAACTACACCCAGTGTTGTTGGACATGACCTTACAGGTTTTGGAAGCTGTTTCCCCTAACAATGGAAAACAAATTAGCTACGTGCCAGTGGGTTTAGAGCGCCTGCGACTGTGCGGTCGTACTAGTAACTCGATGTGGAGTCATGCTCAATTGCGCAACGTAGAGGACGCTGATCAACACCAACAGAACCTTCGCGCTGATTTGCAACTGTTCGCTGATTCTGGGGAGCTAATTGCTGTTTTAGAAGGCTTGCAAATTAAGGCTGTTCGCAGTAATACCATGCTGGGCATGCCACAGGATTCCTGGAAGAATTGGCTTTATGAGGTGGAATGGCTACCCCAGGCGCTCCATAGCCTCCCAGGAGATGAAATGCCTAATGGGGTCATTGCAGCGCAAGCGGGTGCAGAAACTAAGCTTAAGGTAGGCAAAACAAAAAACTGGCTAATTTTTGCTGATAGTCAAGGAATTGGTCAAGAGTTGGTAGCACGCCTGCGATCGCTTGGAGACAGTTGTACCACTATATTCTCCGCTTCCGAGTACGAACAGGTAGCTGAGCAAGAATTCAGGATAGACCCCGCTAATCCCGAACACTTTCAGCAGCTATGTGAGGCGGTTCCTAGCTTGCATGGGGTTGTACACTGCTGGAGCTTAGAAGCGCCATCACTCCTGACTGCAGCAGACTTGGAGGTAGCATCAAAGGTAAGCTGCGGCAGTGCGTTGTACTTAGTGCAGGCTCTAACCCAGAAGTATTCCGAACCTCCACGCCTGTGGTTAGTAACCAAAGGAGCGCAAGCGGTAAGAGCAGTATCTGGTGTGCCGGGACTGGCTCAATCTCCCTTGTGGGGTATGGGGCAAGTTATCGCCCTAGAACACCCCGAACTGAACTGCGTGCTGGTGGACTTAGACCCCGGCGCAACAGAGGTAGAGCGGGTAATCCTAGAAGAAATAACTTCAGAAACTTCTGAAGGTCAAGTCGCTTTTCGTGATAGTACGCGCTATGTGGCGCGACTGGTACATAGCCAACCTGAGGCTAGCTGGTTACGCTCTGAGTCGTTCCGCCTAGAGATATGCGAACGAGGAATACTGGATAATTTGCAACTGGTGCCGACTCACCGCCGTCAACCCAGTCCCGGTGAGGTAGAAATTCGGGTATGTGCGACGGGGCTGAATTTTATAGATGTCTTGGACGCTCTGGGCGCGTTGCCTTTTGACAGAGATAATGAGTTTGGTGTTGAGTGTGCTGGTGAAATAGTCTCCATTGGAGAAGGGGTAGAAGATTACCGGGTAGGAGATGCTGTGATAGCGATCGCTTTTGGCAGCTTCAGTAAGTATGTGACGGTAAACTCTCAGTTAGTAGCGCCTATCCCCAATGGTCTGAATTTTGAGCAAGCTGCCACTATTCCAGTTAATTTTGTCACCGCGTATTATGCTTTATACCAAATAGCTAATATCACCGCCAAAGACAAGGTGTTAATCCATGCAGCGGCAGGAGGAACTGGAATGGCAGCCGTAAAACTGGCCCTAGCTGCAGGAGCCGAAGTTTTTGCCACAGCCAGCCCCGGCAAATGGGAAGCCCTTAAATCTATAGGTGTGCAACATGTTTATAATTCCCGGACGCTAGATTTTGCCCAACAGGTGATGACGGACTCCAACGGTCAGGGGGTGGATATTGTCCTCAACTCTTTGACTGGTGAAGGGTTTATTGAAAAGAGCATGTCAGTAATTTCATCTACTGGGCGTTTTTTGGAAATAGCTAAACGGGATG
>CADCTM010000087.1:4500-4881 GCA_902805485.1 uncultured Coleofasciculus sp.
TCAGGGCAAGTTAAACAGTTCAAAGCTGATATCTCCTACCATTTCATCGATTTACGGGAAATATGTCTGCAACAAGCAGAACTGGTGCAGCCGATGCTACATCACCTGAGCCAGCAGTTTGCCCAAGGCAAGCTCTCCCTACCGCCGCAAAAGGTATTTCCTATCCAACAGGTAGTCGGTGCCTTTCGCTATATGCAGCGAGCCGAACACATTGGCAAGATAGTCGTTACACAACCAAAAGAAATAGGTAATGCTTCCCATAGTATTAGCTTCCGTGAGGATAGCAGCTATTTGATTACTGGCGGCTGGGGCGCTCTCGGTTTACTCGTGGCTCGCTGGATGGTAGAGCGTGGTGCTAGACATCTACTACTGGTGGGGCGC
>CADCTM010000088.1 GCA_902805485.1 uncultured Coleofasciculus sp.
AGTTGCACCTAAACTGTATAAATCACTTGCCGGATAAGCTTCACCTCCATCCATCTGTTCCGGCGGTGCATAGCCAAATGAGCCGATAGTTGTGCCTTGTTTAGTCAGAATTGTCCCACTTAACTGCTTAGATGCACCAAAATCAATTAACACCAACTTACTATCATTTTTGCGGCGAATTATATTCTCTGGTTTAATATCCCGGTGAATAACTTTCTCTTGATGAACCGCTTGGAGGATATTTAAGAAATCGAGCAATAATTCCCGAATCTTTTGTTCACCAAATGCACCCTGTAGTTCTAATTCATCCAATAAAGTCTGCCCTTCAATATACTCTTGCACCAAATACAAGCGATTATCTTGCTTAAAATATGCCAACAAAGTGGGAATTTGTGAATGTTGCCCCAGTTGTTTCAGTCGCCTTGCTTCTTCTTCAAATAACCGAGTTGCTATCTCAAAGGCGCTTGTTCCCTGACTTTGCGGTGCAAATTGTTTAATCACACATTGCTCATTAAAACTATCAACATCTTCTGCTAAATAGGTTTTGCCAAACCCACCGCTACCTAATTGCCGAATTGGGTGATAGCGCCGTAACTCTACAAGTTGGGTTCCACATTTAAAGCAAAATTTTGTGCCATCTGGACAAGATGGATTTTGGCAAGCAGGATTCAGGCAGCAAATCATTACGATGCATCTATCAATAGTTAGATCAATGATAATTGCTTTAAGAAACCCGTAGGGCTGTAGGGGTAACGCCCCCGTGCTTACCCCATCCGTGCTTATGAATGACTATGCCCATAAGCCCCAGTTTCTGGTTGAAAAGGGACAATTTCCTCCCGTACCTCCACACCCAACTGTTCCAACATTGCCTGCAATACCGGGTCAGGAGATAAGCGTAAGTAACCTGGAGTCACTTCTAATGCCACATGACGATTACCCAGATGATAAGACGCCCGAAGTAAATCAACGGGCTTCTGGGCAGTCACAGTTAGTACAGGTTCCGGTTTTGCCGCAATCCGAATCACCACATCGCCATTTTCAGATTGCAGTAAATCGCCATCCTGCAAGACAGTCCCCCTCGGTAAGCGTAGATACAAGCCTTTATCATCAGGAGTTTCAAAACGATGGCGGCTGCGGGTGCGCTCTTCGGCAGTCAGGGAGAGGGTGAAGCTGACAGTGGTATCGGCAGTGAAGTTCAGGCGTTGCGTAAACGTCAGCACTTTATTTTTTGAGGCGAATTAGTTCATTGTAAATTCGTCGTTGTAATTCCGGATCTGATTTAGCGGTCACTGTAATTGCATTAAACTTCTGCATTGTCAGGTCATGTTTTGTACCAATCTTTTTCGATTGATTACAGTAGTTCACCGCAATATCTTGGACAATTTTTGGCAGAGGAGCGATTGTGTCAGCACGAGTGCAAACGATTTCGGGAACTTTCTCGTCGTCATTACTGCTATTTTTCTGGATCTCCCTGTATGCCTGTTGACGCCGTGGCTCAATTTCTAAAACGGCTTTGGCATAATTTGTGACCTCCTCAGTACTGACTGATGTCATTGTTGGAATAGGAGTGGGAGAATTTGAGGCTGACTTGGAAGAACAACCGGCAAAAAGGACTGTCAGTCCAGCAAGCCAAGAGATAATAGAGACAACCCTGAGAATTTTCGAGGGAAGTCTTTGGCTGGAGTCAGGTGGAGACAATTGAGGGAAGGAGTTCGTCATAAATGCAGTTGCAAAAGCAATGGCTCAATCTGCGAACATTTTCCTTCTATCTTTCGATATCACCTTGTATTACGTCAAGCTTTAGGAGTCATGAGTCATTGGTCATTAGTTAGGTAAAGACTCTTGACAAACAACCGCCAATCACTATTCGTAAACAGTCAAAGACTAATAACTAGTGACTAATGACTAATCACGCTATTGCTGACGTGCGGCTTCCTCTTTCACCCGTCTTTCTAAATTCCCATCTGATTGCCGCATCCGGGTAATGGCGTTGTAACGAGTATTCGAGAATCCCTCGGCGTCGGTAATACTTTGAGACTGCTGGCAAAAGTTCTGCCAAATTGCACGAATATTGCCAGGCACTCCTTGCGAGGAACAAGAATCAATCTCAGGTACATTTCCCCCATTAACTTTTTTGATTTCGTTATAGACTACCAAACGTAATTGCTCAATTTTCAAAGAAGCACGCACGTATCTAGATAGTTCTTCATCACTGATAGCTTGAGCGTAGGCGGATGTGCTGAAGACAAGGGTCTGAGAGTCCTTGGACAGCTCAGGGGTAAGCCCAGAGAGCAAACCAACAGCCGCCAGTACTCCCACCATCAGCGATTGGCACAAGATTTGATTAAAAGCAGGTCGAGAACAGAAAGAAGTCATCATCATGATCGCGTGCGACCAAAAAAAACAAGTAGCTAAAGCACTAATGGCTAGTCTGTTCTGAACTATTTTATGGGGTAGAAGTTCCTCATAAATTAGGGAACTATAAGTTTTAAGTGTAGGGATAGCGCCTCCTCACCTTCGCTCCGGGTGTCTACCCGACGCACAGCAGAGTTCGATGACTTTTGTTTGCAGGGTGAAAAGAGGTTCGGCGCCTTTTTTGAGACTGACTTCTAACTCTAGCAGTAGTCGTAGGGTGGAAGTCAATTGACCTAGGGAAAGAGACTGGACTTCTTTGATCAGGAAGTAAACGCGCTTAGGGTTATTGATTTGGGCAGCAGTTGCGATCGCTTGTGGGTCGCGTTCTCCCTCACTGACCATTAATTTAACCCATAACCAGGTGCGAAATTGCCCGACTAAAGTAGCAACAATTCTCAAGGCGGGTTCATTTTTGTTGATCAAATCTGCAACCAACTCTAACGATGAAGCCGTATCCCGTTTAAGAATTGCTTGTGCCAGTTGTAAGCTGTTTTGAGTATTTGCTGTCACCAGCGTCGCTACTGTGCCTTCATCCAGGACTTTTTTGGCATCTCCGGCAAACAGGCGCAATTTCTCTAATTCGTTCACTAACTGCCTGGTATTATTCCCCACCGACTCTGCCAAAAGTTCGGCAGCAGCACTGGTTAGTTTCACGCCAGCGTCTTGAGACAAAGACTGTACCTGCTGCACCAGTTGTTCAGTTTTCCAGGGAGGAATCAGAGAAAATTCCCGAATATGACCGTGCTTTTGCAACAGTTTCGTCGATTTTAGCCGTCCATCGGGTCGATTGCGCGTGGTTAGTAGCAAAACAGACTGCTCGGGAATTGCTGGTAGAGTACGCTCTAGTTCTGCCAGTAAGGTTTCCGAACACTGCTGACACAAGGTTGTTTCGACTAACCAAACTAAACGCCCTCCCATGCCAAAGGGAGCCGTCATTGCCTGATTCAGTCCTTGCATGATCGCATTTGGTGCATCGTTAAAAATTTTGTCATAGTTAAAACTAGCCCAACTGGGGTCAAGGACAGATTCACGCAGTTGTCTTACAGCTTGTGTCAGGGCAAAGTCATCTTCGCCCCAGTAGAGGTAAATTGTCATAATACACACCCACGACTCGCGAGGGGAGCTTTTCTTGGACGAGACTTATCAAACCTATCTAAATCGAGTGGCGCGCTTAACGCAACCCGAAACTTATAAATCCCAGTTGCAGCACATTCAGGAGTCGCCAAAGTTTAAGCTTCTCCCAGATGGCAGCACAGAGGCAGTGCCTTTTCCGGGTTACACGGTGTGTACGCCACCTTGGGGAGAAGAGTCACTCAATTCCCAGTTTTACAAGAGTTTGCAGGATATCCAGCAAGAGTTGTTACAGCAACTTGATCCTGGTTTAATGGTAGCGGTGCCGCCTGATAGTTTTCATTTAACTTTAGCGGATTTAATTTGGGACAGCGCTTACCGTGCTGTTGAACGTGAAAATCCCAATTTTAAACAACAACTTCAAGAATGCATACAAGAGAGTTTTCAAAAGTATCCGCCATCACTTTCTAGCGGAAAACCGATTGAGTGGCAGTTGTTGGGATTAATGATTAGACCTCGTGCGATCGCGGTTTGTCTAGCCCCAAAGGATCAAGATTCCTACAAGCGGATGTTGGAATTCCGTCGCTCTATCTATCAAAATTCTGGTTTAATGGCTTTGGGCATTGAACAGCAGTATCATTTTACGTCTCACATTACGCTGGGATATTTTTGCAAGATTGCACCCAATTTGGATCGCGATCGCCTTTGTAACACTTTGTCGCAATTAAATCGGGAAGCACTACCGACAGAATTAATTCCTCTGTATGTTCGTACCGCCCAATTGCGGAAGTTTGACGATATGATGCGTTACTATCGTGAGCCGGATTGGCCTGTTTTGGAATTTTAGAGGGCTATTTAATTCAGGTGTAAGTCATGCGTTTGCCGCTCACATCCGCTCAGGGAGCATTTTGCCGTCATTGACTCAGAAATCGGCGAACATCAATTTACACCCGCCTAATGTGCGCTCGTGCGACGGGTATTCATAGTACCGCTGACGCCTGAATTCCCCCAACTGACTCGGTATAGTGAAGACGCCATCGCTTAGTAATGTCGCTGCACTCTAACAGGGCATACCGATTATCACAAATGTGGGCATGGTGATAACAGGAGGTAGCGGGAATGGTGGCAAATACTTTCAGTGAACCCACTCATTGCCACCGTTACACTACCGGGAAAGACAAGCACTCTTGACGGTTTATCCAATGCTTTGAGCAATTTACCGACGCGATTTTTGTCATTGATAATGTACCTACTGCCTTGCTAGTGTTGTCTTCTTCGTTGTCGGCAATGTGTCTATTCAACCAGCTTTGATAATTGGTTTCCTTGTTGGTTTTATTTCGGTTTTGGAGTCAAAAAGCAATTCTA
>CADCTM010000089.1 GCA_902805485.1 uncultured Coleofasciculus sp.
GAGCTTGATTGAACTGTTAGATTTACCGCCAACCGTCCGCTTTCCTTCCTACTCTACATTCCGACGAGTGCTGCGGAAGCTGGATTTTCAGGCGTTGACCGACTTGTTTAATGTCTGGGCAGCAGAATTTGTGCCATGCACTCCGGCAGAGCAACTAGCTATCGATGGCAAAAGTATTCGTTGTACATTAACCGACTATAGTCAGTCTTATCAAAACTTTGTCAGCATCGTGTCGGTGTTCAGCCATCAACGGGGTGTTGTGCTGCGGATGCAACCGCAGCACAACACGGCGAAAATAGCGAGCTGACGGTGATGCAGCAGTTGGTGTCTGCCTTTACTGGGAATGCGGTCATGTTTACCCTAGATGCTTTGCACTGCCAAAAAAAACAGTGGCACTGATTCGAGAAAGTGGCAATGACTACTTGATTGGTTTGAAGCAAAATCAGCCAACACTCTGCAAAACAGCCGAGATACAACAACACACCTCACCGCCCCTGAGTCAGGCAACAGTTGTCGATAATACTCACGAAGCTAGTGAGTCAAGCGCCATGTTCAGGTGTTCCCGGCTCCACCAAAGCTGCAACGGCAATGGGCTGGACTCACTAGCTTCGTGAGCGTCGAACGTTCCGGTCAACGGGATGGTCAGCCGTTTATCGAGACTCAGTATTACATCAGCAGTCACTCTCAAACTGCTAATGAGTTTCTCCGTGCCACTCAAGCACACTGGGGGATTGAAAACCGGCTGCATTGGGTCAAGGATGTTACCTTCGCTGAGGACTTTCCATTACGACGGGGCGGTAATGCTCCGGTCAATTGGGCGATATTACACAACTTCTTTATCACGATTGCCAGATATCTTGGTTTCCGCACTATCCCACAGGCACAACGGGCTTTAGCTAACCAACTCCAGAAAGTTTTTTCTTTTTTTGTATGAAACCACCCTGCTAGATTTTAATCAGGGGAGTACGTCAATCAAGGATAAACGGCATTGGTGAATTGAGGTATGATGGTTAGGACTAGCGAGGACTACCTAAAAAACTAATCATGTTCTTTCCTGAGATGCAATGTCCTGAGTGTAAATCTACTCACATTAATAAGAATGGGCAAAAGAAAGGAAAACAGAATTACATCTGTGTTGATTGCCAAAGACAATTTCTAGACTGCTATCAAACCCACAAAGGTTACTCTCAAGAACTTAAACGGGAGTGTTTAACAATGTACGTTAATGGCATGGGTTTAAGAGCAATAGGAAGAGTCAAAGGCATACACCATGTCACAATTATGAACTGGGTAAAGCAAGTGGGAGAATTGCTACCTAATGCTTACAACCCAGAGACAATACCCAAAGTAGGAGAGTTAGACGAATTAGAAACATTCATCGGTGCAAAAAAAACAAAATCTGGCTGTGGACCGCGGTAGATCACTTTAGACAAGGTATTTTGTCATGGGTATTAGGAGACCACAGCGCCAAAACCTTTAAACCATTATGGGAGATTGTTGGGAAATGGAAATGTTATTTTTATGTGACCGATAGCGAAGCGGTAGCGACGAAAGGAGCGTCTGGCGGGAAAGTCTATCCTCAATTTATTCCTGATAGCGCAGCGTTAGCGAGTTTACGAGCGTCTGGCGACCAAATTATTAACAAAACTTACATGACTAGAGTCGTTCGCGCAGCGTCTCCCCTTGGGAGAAGGAGAAAATACGAGATTAAGACACTACTTGGCGCGGTTAAAGCGAAAGACTCTTTGTTATTCCAAATCTCAAGTAATGCTTAAACATTCCCTTCGATTACTAATTCATTATCTCAAGTTTAGAGATATTCCCGTTCCTTGATGTCGAAGACTTCTCTCCTGTTTAATGATTGATACCATTGCTCTATCATACCTTCATTCACCAACGCCCAAATTTGCAGTTAGCAATCTTGAATGGCGCAAACCTCACATCAGCAGACCTACGTGGAGCAAACTTGACTAATGCAAATTTAGAAAAAGCCAATCTAAAAGACGCAAACATAGGCGGGACAAACCTGACAGGTGCAAAACTTACTGGCGCAATCATGCCCGATGGCAAAACTCACGATTAAACTTTGCCAATAATTCTGCTTTCCGAATATTAGTCCGCACAGGCAGACTTGGTTCATGTAGCCGCACCCTTCAGGGTGCCGACTTCTACAATTAACCACAAAGTTGCTGCAAAGTAGTAGTAAAGTCAGGATAGGAAATCGCCGCCGCCTCAGCACCATGAATCGTAGTCGTACCAGTCGCATTAAGGGCTGCAACAGCCAGACTCATGGCAATTCGATGATCAGTATGACTATTAACATCAGTACCAACCAAAGGAGTGCCGCCAGTAATTTCCAGACCATCGGGTAATTCTGTAACCCGCGCCCCCATCCGGTTCAGTTGGGTTGCCATAACAGCAATGCGATCGCTTTCTTTAACCCGCAATTCCGCCGCATCCCGTATCACCGTAGTTCCTTCGGCAAAAACCGCCGCAGCTGCCAAAATCGGAATCTCATCAATCAAGCGCGGAATCAAATCCCCCGCAATTTCGCATCCCTTCAGGGGTCCGTAGCGTACCCGTAAATCAGCTACGGGTTCACCCGCAACCAGGCGCTCATTCTCCAACCTAATATCCGCCCCCATCAGTTCCAGGGCTTCTAAAACGCCAGTACGGGTAGGGTTGACGCCGACATTTTCAATCAACAATTCTGACCCCCGCACAATTGCCCCCGCCACTAACCAAAAGGCAGCCGAACTAATATCACCAGGGACAATTACAGTTTGCCCTTGCAACTGCGCTAACCCTGTAACGGTAACGCTATTAGTTTCCTGGTTAATGTTAAGTTTTGCTCCAAATGCTTGCAACATTCGCTCACTATGGTCACGGGAAAGCGCTGGTTCTGTAACCGTAGTTTCTCCTTGTACCATCAAACCAGCCAGCAGGATACAGGATTTTACTTGGGCTGAGGCAATGGGGGAGTGGTAATGAATTGGTTTGAGCTGTTGCCCTTGAATCGCTAGAGGCGCGAGGGCTGAATCCTTACGCCCCCAGATATTTGCACCCATTTGTTGCAATGGTTTGACAACGCGAGACATCGGACGCGATCGCAATGAACTATCCCCCGTTACTGTGAAAAATCGTCCAGGATGAGAGGCGAGAATGCCCAACATCAGCCTGAGAGTCGTACCAGAGTTGCCAGCATTCAAAACATCTAGGGGTTCCTGCAACTGTCCCAATCCGATGCCCCTTACCGTGACTAGTTCCGTATTCAGTTGCGAAATCTCAGCCCCCATTGCCCGGAAGCAGCTAGCCGTACTACGGGGATCTTCGCCCAAAAGTAATCCCTGAATTTGGGTTTCTCCTTGGGCGATTGCTCCTAACATTAAGGCACGGTGGGAGATGGATTTATCCCCTGGCACCTTGAGATTTCCTTGTAGAGATAGCCCTGATGAAGGACTTTGAATCAGCAAACAGTGCTGATCTTCAGTAACGTTGAGAGTAACAACGGCAGGAGGCATTTTGATAAGCTGGCATGAGACGGCAAAGAAAATCTTAACCTGGCTAGGCGTCAAGTTTATTTGAAACCCTTTGCGGAATTTTCTTTCTTTTTGCCTTTTGACTTTGATTTGTTGACATCTGCCAAGGCTTCTTGAAATAGATTATGCAAGTGTATCGGTACGCTGGCTATTTCTGGTAACTCTGGTTCTATCGGTTTATTATGTTCTTGCAGCAAGGCATCTAAATCACGTTCCAGCTCAAACTCTGGACGCTCTAGGAAAGCTTGCAAGACTTTTTCCAGTTGAGTTGGGTAAGCTGAGGCTAGTTTGTGCCAAATGAAGGCATTAATTGTTGGGTCTTCTAGGTATTTGCGAACCAGTTTATTGGTATCTTTATTATTCTGTCCATCCTCTGATTCTAGGATTGTTTTGAACTGAAAGTAGGTAGGCAGAAACATTTGACCCCAGCGAGGATGGGTGAAGACCGTTACTTGTTCCGCTTTCTTTAGTTCAGCGGGTAAATCAACTTTCGGCATCACCATTTTTGTTTTGCCCTGACTACTATCAAATAGTTGAGATACTGCTCCCGCGTCAGCACCTGCTTCTTCTGCCGCCGCTTTCATTTCTTCTTCGGTAACTCCTGCTTCTTCTGCAATTTCAGAAAGGGATTTTGATTCATCAATTCCCATTGCAGTAAGACGACGTTTAGTAATAAGCTCTTGCAATTCGTTAATTTTTTTGTTGAGCTGATATCCCGGCAGCGTCACTTCATCATTACCAAAAAATTCAAGAAATTCTTTGTGATACTCAGCTACTGATTCCCATGCCTGCTCTAGAAGTTCTGGGGCATCGCTATAAAGAGCATCTTTATGATTTTCTTTGAAGTTACCTATTGCCACGGCTAATTTTGGTTTACCCAATCGACCCATAGTTATATAGGGGCCAGAGAACATCCAATATGTGTCAGTTACAGGGGCAATACGGGTAAGTAAAATGTCTCCTTGCTGAAACCGTAGCATTTCTGATAGGATTTTCGGCTCGTTTGGTTTGACAAGGTAATGTTTATCGGTAAGCCAATTAAACAACTTAAAGCCATCAGGAAGCACTTGACTAACCGCAAACAAGCCAATGAAGCTACTCCGCCAGCTACTGATTAAGGTGCGATCGCTTTGAGATAGTTCTGGATAATTGTCTAGAAATAAATCTATGGGTGTTTTATCTCCGACTTTGCCCTGACTCACAAAAGAATCGATCAGTAAATTCTGTTCGTAAGTGGCATCATACCGAGTTCCGTAAGAACGGGATTTTCCAGCCACATATAACTCTAAAGATTTTGCCAGCTCTCCTTCT
>CADCTM010000090.1:0-12445 GCA_902805485.1 uncultured Coleofasciculus sp.
TGAGCAACATACTGGCGCCAGCTACGGCAAAGTCAGCCAAACAAGGGCGGTCTGTACTGAAAGATGGGAGTACGGTCATTAGTGATTCTACAGCGATCGCAATGTATTTGGAGCGTCAGTATCCCGACAGACCGCTAATTCCCACAGATCCTTACGAACGGGGACTGTGCTTGATGATGGAAGAGTGGGCAGATGAGTCAATTGGGATTAAAAGCCGTAAGGTATTGTTTGGGGCATTGGGTCAAAATCAAAACTTGCGAACCTCAATTTTACCGAACACGACGCCAGATTTTCTTAAAACAGCCGTGGGTGCTGTCCCTTCAGAACTGTTTGAGCTTTTAGGTGCTGGCGTTGGTTATGGTTCAGACGTAGTAAAAGATGCCAAAGATGCCTTGAAGCAAGACCTAGAAGCGCTCAGTTTGATCTTACTGGATCGTCCTTACTTAGTAACAGACCGCCCTTGTTTGGCTGACTTTGCCGTAGCTGGCGCCAGTATGTTGCTCAAATTTCCAGCGGGACCTTACCTAGACTTGCCGGAAAGCTTGAAGGGAAAAGGAATTCCTGGCTTGGCAGATAGTAGCATTTATGAAACATTTTTCGACTGGCGCGATCGCCTTTATGCCGACTATCGTAAACCCTTAATTGCGACCTCTACAGGGGGAAGCGGTTCTGCACCAACCTCCATCAATATTGACTAAGTTGATTTTTCTCCACAAAATCTACTAGTTTATAGAATTAGCGACCTCCTGAAAATTATTGCGGGGTCGCTAATTTTTGAGGATAATCAACATCTTGCACCAAATCGCTTTTACCCTAAAGCCGCCGCGATCAATTTTTGCTTAAAGCAACAGGGAACTGATGGCTTGATTCAGGAATCTAGAACAACAGAAGATTATTCTGCGCGAAAAATTAATCTTAGTTGGGTAGTATTAGCAACAGCTCACCCAGTGGCATTAGGACGTAACTCAGGTTTAGGTAGAGAAGAACAAGTAATGACGTATAAACAAGTTGGAATAATTGGTGCGGCACTGATCACTCTAACGGGTTTGGCTTGCAAACCAGCCATAAGTACAACTGTTTCACAATCAAATAGTGAGCAGCAAGAACCCATTATTAGCTCAAGCAGCGCAACATCAAAGTTATATTCTGAGCAATCTAATTCACAACTCAAGGTTTTACAACTCAAACAAACTTCAGACACCGTTGCTGAAGTTTCCTTAAACTATAAACTTGAAACCTTCAACAGCCGCGTCATGGGTGGAAAACGCACCTATGGAGTCGTCCTGCCTCCCGGCTATGAGGAAAACCCAACTCAACGCTATCCTGTAATTTTTCTCCTTCATGGAGGACACGGTACACCCACATCCTGGTTTGAAAAGGAAAAAGGATCAGCCGTAACAACCCTCCAGAAACTCTATGCAACGGACACACTGCCACCCAGCATCATCATCACACCCGATGGCTATGACCAGCGCGGCACAACTGGCTTAAGAGATCCAGAATACATTGATGGTCCCAACGGCAAAATCGCCACTCATATTGGCAATGAATTAGTAAAAGTTGTTCAGTCACGCTACCGCACACTTCCCGCACCAAATTATTGGGCAATTGGGGGACTTTCTTCCGGCGGTTGGGGGGCAATTAATATTGGACTGCATAACACCAACAACTTCTCCATCTTATTCAGTCACAGCGGTTACTTTCGAGATAAAAGTGGTTCCCGAAATAGTCCCATCGACTTGGTGAGAACCCTAAGTCCTCAAAAACGCCAAAACTTACGAATTTACTTAGATGCGGGTAAATCAGATAGCTTTTCTTTGAACCAAAATCGACAATTTAGCACTACTCTCAAACAGCTTAAAATTGCGACAGTTATGCGTGAGTTTCCGGGTGAACACTCCTGGCGTTACTGGCGTCAACATTTAACTGATTCTCTCACCTTTGTCAGCGAACAGTTTGTCTGGGCACCGGAGGAAAAGTAAGCTTTCGGAATTTCGTAAGGGGTAAGCACAGCCATCGCTCTTATGCGAGGAGATTACCCCTACATCAGTTCTGCCTCCATGCTGACGTTCAAACCACTCTAATTAAAGCGTTTAACTAAACTGAGAGTATTGCCATTCAAGCCCTTCCAAGTCCTCATCAAAACTGAACAAATCTAAATGATTCGGATTAACCATTAGCTCTTTCGCTACTAAAAATCCGGCAATTGTCCAGGTTTGATATTTCCGCGATTGTTTCCCAATTAAGCGACCATTCTTACCATCATAATATTCCGGCCATTCGTCTTCACATAAACGTTTTTCCGCAAGTTCAATCGCTCTTCGGGCAATTTCTACTCTCCCGGTTTTCTGAGCCGCTGCAACCAAAAGCCACAGTAATACCGGCCAATTTCCACCATTGTGATACGACCAGGGGACATTTTTGGGATCGCAGCCCGTCATAATTTTCCATTCCAAACCTTCCACTGCCGGAAAACAAATTTTCATCGGCATATTTCCGACTAAATCTTGCCAGCGCTGTTCGATCAAATCCATAATTCCTTGGGACTCTTTAGGACTGGAAAGCGAACAAATAATTGACATCAAATTGCCTAAGGCAAAGAAGCGAAAATCCATCAATGCTGGTCCCAAATTACCAGCAAGATAACCGCCTTTTTCGGGCATCCATTCCGTCAACCACTCAGGAATCGAATCGGGATAAATATTGAACTTATTGATTGCCGCTTCACCAAATTCTTCGCCCCGATAGCGATACATTTCGTTCAAACGCTTCAGATCTAGCCAATAATATTGGCGAATATGATTACTAAGAGTACTCAAGCGTTGATTGACAACCATTGTGTAAATTTCACCTTGACGCCCTGGTGCAAGTAATTCACGAGCCGCCCTCAATGCAGCATAAAATAGGACTTGAATTTCCAAAGGATGCCCATAAACACCCATCCGACGGTCAATCATAAATGCCCCATCGGGAACCAACATTGTGGGGAACATATCAAATCGATCCGCCAAGCAAAGCTTGAGAATTAAAATGATGCCGTTTTGAAATTCGGGTTGATGAGCAAGCTCAATGTCTCCAGTCGATTTGACATAAGCCCGTAATAAGATCATCCACCAGAGACTAGAATCAACCGGAGTGACACGCCCGATCGCGTGTTCACCAAAATCCGCCGTCAAATATTGCTCGCCATAGCTGCTTGCCACCTTAAAACTCGCTGGCATCAAACCTTGACCGGCATTAAAATAATCCATCTGCTTGGTTTCACTTTGCAGCGCCAAGGTTTCCACTAGGAAATGACGAACTATTTCCGTTTTGCCATTCATCAGATAGATCAGCGCTGAAGAGACAAAATCCCGGACAAAACACTGGTTATAGTTAAGCGCTTCCACATCAGGATCACGAGCCGCTACTGTTCCAACCGGATGTCCGTAATAGTAAATAATAGAATCTTCTAGTGCCTTCCAAGCCTCGGCAACCATATCGCTTTGTGTTCTCATTAATTCTTCAGCATCCTCTTGCTTGACCGAAATGCTTTACTGTGTTTGTTCAAGTGGCGACTCGATCCCAACTTTTCGAGCTGCCACGATATAGCGGAAGATGTACTCCGCTACCTCCAAGTAGTTTGTTGCACCTTCTGGGGAAGACGCCCAAACTGTTACCCCGTGGTTCCGAATCAACAAGGCGTTGATCGGTGGTGATGCTGTCCTGAAGCGATCGCATATCTCACTCGCAATTCGAGGTACTTCTAGATGGTTGGCAAAGACTGGCATTGCCACCTTCGTTGGGTTTTCTTCCCACACTCCCAATCCTTTGAGCATTTCCAAAGGCGGCAAGAGCAGGGCATCCCCCTCACTAAAATGAGAAACTAGATTAGCCTCGATTGAGTGGACGTGATAGCAGGCTTGAGCATCGGGGAACAGTGAGTAGATTGCCTGATGAATACTTGTCTCCGCTGAAGGGCGGGTTTCTAGAGAGGGTTGCTCCAACACCTTGCCATCAATGGCGAGGCGGAGAAAATCATCGGTACTAAGATGCCCTTTATTGCGTCCACTGGCAGTAATCCAGAAGCTACCATCAGGCATCCTCGCCGATAAATTGCCCGCAGTTCCTACCATCCAGCCAAGATGGTAGAAGTGACTAGCCGCAGCAATTAAGGTTGGTCTGGGATCGGTATTCATTCTAACCTCAAAATTTTGTGTGGCAGAGTTTTATTGATTCGGACTTACGTACTCTTTACAGAAGCTCGGCATTAAGCTTACGGTATCTCTGTTAAAGCGCTAAAAGTCTTTCCGATTAACGCTCTTGCCAACGCTTTTCCAAGGCTTCGCGGACATCAAAAAAGTCATTCCAGGAGAGATAAGATTTATTGTGTTCGTCCAGGTAATGAATTAGGCGATCGCGAGCAAACACCACAGGCGCATACAATGCCATGTTTAAGTCTGTTACAGAATCGCCAATCGCAATTTGCTCCTCGGCGGGGTGTTGTGCCATTACTTGCACTTTCGACACCATTTCCGTGCCTTCCTCAAACTCCGAATGTACCTGGAAAAATTCAGCACTGGTATCGAGATCAACGGCATAAATTGCCGCTACTCGCGATCGCAAATTCGCCTGAGTGAGGGTTGTTTCCACCATTCCCCGCAAACCCCCGGAAACAACGATAAAGGGAACTCCTCTGTTCTCAAGAAAATCCAGCAACTCAACTAATCCAGGACGAATTGCCTTGGTTTTAGCATATGCCAGGATTTCTGGATAACGCGAGGCAGGAATTGATTCGAGTAGCTGGCGTACTCCTGCGCGTAAGGTTAGCTGTCTTGCGTACATTTGAGGCATCAACTCTGCAGACAACTGGGGTGCAAATTCCTTCAACATCCCCACGAAGGTTTCCTCTGCGGTAATTGTGCCGTCGAAGTCACAGAAAATAGCGCGTTTAATTGGATTTTGTCGGGATTTCGAGATTTGGGACACAGGGAAAGAGCGATCGCACTCGCCTTTAAGTACAGAACACAGAATACAGGATAGTAAGGATGGGAAAGGCTTAAAAAGTTTGTTATAAAAATTCAGGACTGACCCTAGATGAAGAGTTTTATTGAGCCAATCGTTTCGCAGTTACGAGGATTCGCTGGACTATTGCTGTTTTTTCTCTTATGTCAAATTTCCGTAACACAACCGGCATTAGCGGTATTGAGGCAACACCAAGACGAACCTGGAATCATGCGCTATCACTCTCAAGAGTCTTTACGTGATCAATCAGGAAATGCTTGGCAAGTAATTTTGTTCAAACAAATCACACCCGGTAAACCAATACTATTTAATCTTCGTTTAGTCGGCTTCCCTGGTAAGCTTGAATTTATTCATCCTCAACGGCTGGAACTTACCACAGCTAGCGGTCAAATTCTCACAGCCGCTGATGTTTATCCTCAAGGAGCGCCGGCGTCAAACGTCGGGCAGTACAATGTCTCAGATGTTTTGGCGCAACTGCCAGGAAATCACTCCCTAACGCTGGCAGTGCCCTTGAAAGGTGAACAAACCCTTTCTCTCAAAATTCCAAAATCATTAGCTACAGAGTGGCAATGGCTAGCCGATGAGCTTTAATTTTTACTCTTTAGCAGGATAGATTGGATCTGGGTCGATTTTACCGAGGCGATCAGGAGACCAAAAACGCACGACGGCTTTACCAATAATGTTCTGGCGCGGGACAAAGCCCCAGTATCGCCCGTCATAGCTGTTATCACGATTATCGCCCATCACCAGATAAGAATTGGCTGGTATGGTTACAGGCCCCCACTGATATACCAGCTTCTCATTGATATACTTTTCTGGCAGTAACTGGTTATTAATATATACTCGTCCCCCTTTAATTTGGACTTTCTCGCCAGGTAAGCCAATCAGGCGCTTGATGAATGTATCTCTGAGGTTTTGCCGCTTCAGGGCTTCTGTGGGGGCGAAGACAATAATGTCTCCTCGTTCAGGATTCGACCAATGGTAACTTAATTTATCTACCATTAAGCGATCGTTAATTTCTAAGGTAGGCAACATCGAACCAGATGCAACATAGCGGGGTTCGGCAACAAGGGTACGAATTCCAAAGGCAAACACTAAACTCAGTCCGACTGTTTTCAATCCCTCTACCCAAAGACTGTTGCGGTTTGACGGGGCTGGGTGGTTAGAATCTTGATTGTGCCGACGATGCATAAGCGTTTGAGCCGATAACGAGTGAACAATTGAAAACAGTGTGTTAGACTTAGCTACCAAAAAGTAGCATTAATTCTGTTAAGCTGATGACGTAAAAAACTGGAATTATGCTCCTGGTATAGTTCAAAAACTTAAAGTTTTTGTAAAGTTATACTAGTGAGGGCGCTAATCGGTGAGTCTACCTGGGTGTAAGCTATGTAATAAGCGCAACGCCAAAAAACGACCAGGGGAATGTCTGGATTAGCTTATACAAGCCTTGTTCTTGTAAGTAATTAAGTTATTATGCTTGAAGAAATCCTTCAGATTTAAGCCGTGAGCGCTTGAGTGCTAGCTTGTATTGATGTATTATTCTCCAGGCATTATCAGTAAAAATTGCACGTTCCAGCCTGCTGATGTGATGTTAGTTTAAAGCTAATGTGTCTAAAGACTGTTTAACAAACCGAAATTTTTAGGCGATCGCAGGTGGACAATTTAGCCAAGGTGGTGCATGAATTTAGAAGCAGATATCGAATGGGAATAAATGACCATCCTCTAGTTCTAGACGGCGCGTAAACCCAATTTGAGTAATCTAGAAGTGATTAGTGTCAGAGTGCATCAGTTACAACTATTAGTTTTAGTTATTAATGATTCAGTTGCAGTTGAGAGGCAAGGGCGATGAGTGATGGGATGGCTTTCCTGACAGGAGCTGCATTCGCCGGGGTGGCGGTTCTCTTTATGATCAAGGGAGGAACTAGTATTGGTGCGGCAAATATACCCTCTCCCCAACCCCTACAATTTCCACAGACCAATCCTTCCAATCCTTACCTGGTGAACCCACAGACGCCAAATCCTGCGGGAACGCTAGCTTCACCAGGTTTACCTGCTTATACTACTGACCAACAAAGGTTTGAGTCGGATCGGCTAAAGATAATGCTTGAGCAGCAGCGGACTGAAACTGAACAGTTAAAAGCTCAACTGCAAAATCAGCAGATGGTTATCGAGAAGTTAAGCACCCAAAACGACCCCAGCAATCCAAATAATAGTCTGTTTGCTCGGAACAAGCCTGTACAAGCCGTAGTTCCTCAGCAGCAAGATAATCCCTTGCTTTCAGGCATAGTTTGGGCGTTGGGAGGGATGGCGCTTACAGTCAGTGGGGGTGTCGTTGTTGTTGGTGCATTATCGGTGCTATCACGGCAACAGCGCCCAGGGCGTACTACCTACGTGGTTCAACAACCCCCTTCCTACACGGCACTTCCCCCTACCCTGCATCCCAGGCGTCGAACTGAGGTAATGCCGCCTCAGCTAGATGAAAGACGGGTTGATTATGTGGAATACGACAGGTAATGAAGTTTAGGAGTTTGGGGTTAGTGATTAATGGGGGCGATCGCTAATCCTGAGCAACACTAACTAATGTTAATGTGTTTTGGCGATTTGCCAGCACTCGGTCGCTATAGCCCAATCTTCTTGGGTATGGATCAATAAAACCTGAATTGCTGAATCGGCTGTGGTGATATCTGCATCAACCGGTGAGGCATTATTTTTTAGACGGTCGAGTTTTATCCCCAAAAAGGCAAACGCTTCAATTGCCCCTGCTCTTACCTGGGCTGAATTTTCGCCGACACCACCTGTAAAAATCAAGGCATCTAAACCGCCAAGGGAGGCAAGCATCGCCCCAATATGCGATCGCAATCTGTGAATATAAACATCAAAAGCTAACTGAGCGCGGGTATTTCCCACCTCCATTGCCTGTTGAATTTGACGCATATCGCTGCTGATGCCGGACACCCCCTTTAACCCAGATTGTTTGTTGAGGATGTTGTCTATCGCCTCAGCATCCTTCCCCTGCCGCATCAGGTGAATGAGGATACTGGGGTCAACTGAACCGGAACGAGTGCCCATCATCAAGCCTTCCAGGGGTGTATAACCCATTGTCGTATCAATACAAACACCATTGCGAACCGCAGCTAACGAACCACCATTACCCAGATGGCAGCTAATGATGCGTAGAGATTCTAGGGGTTTACCTAACAACTGAGCAGCGCGTTTGACGCAATATTGATGACTAATACCGTGGAAACCATAGCGGCGAATTCCTTGCTCAAACCAATCATAAGGACCAGGATAAACCGCTGTTGCCAGGGGTAACTGGCTATGAAATGCCGTGTCAAATACCGCCACTTGAGGTACTTGTGGCAGTATTTGTTCAATCGCTTCAATACCCTCCAAATTTGCGGGGTTGTGGGTGGGGGCAAGTGGCGCTAACTGATTAATTGCGGCTTTAACTTCCGGCGTCACAACAGTTGCCTTGCTGTATTGATTGCCGCCGTGAACCACTCGATGCCCCACAATATCGATGTCGCTCAGTTGAGTAATTACTTGAGTACTGCCGCGCCAGAGGGTATTGAGCATATAAGCGATCGCTTTTTGTCGCTCATCTACTGGTATTTCTTCCTCCAGAGACGTCCCTTGAGAAGTTTTGACCTGAAAAATTGCCGCACCTGATTTTCCTGTCCAGTCAATTTTTGCTTCCCATAGAGGTTTAATATGACTATCTGGTAATTCTGTATCTAGTTGGTACAAGCAACTTTTTTGGCTACTCGAACCCGCATTCAATACCAAGATTTTCATGAAAATCACCGATAAAGAAAGTGCTGCTACTAAATACTAAGCGAGTTTTACATCTCTTCTAACTCTTTGCCTTTGGTTTCTTTGACCAAAAGTACAATGAAAAAGATCGAGATTGCTGCTGCGATTGTATAAAGACCATAAGCAGCACCTAACCCGAAGGTTTTTAGCAGGGGAGGAAATGTTGTGGAGACGAGAAAATTGGCAATCCACTGCACCGAAGCACTCACAGAAAGTGCCGCCGCTCGAATTTGGTTATTAAACATTTCCCCTAACAACACCCAGACGATCGGTCCCCAAGAGAAACCGAAGAAAACCACATAGAGGTTGGCTGCTAAAAGAGCGATGATGCCAGCAGAACCAGATAGGCTAAGGTTGCCTGTAGCGGGGTTGATCGCGGCATTTCCAAATATAAGTGCCAGCGTCCCTAGGGTAATTGTCATCCCAATTGACCCCAAGAGCAATAGAGGCTTGCGACCAAACTTGTCTACAGTAGCGATCGCGATAAATGTCGTCACGATGTTAACAATACCTGTGATTACCGTAATCAAAAGGAAATTGCTTTCCGAGAATCCAACAGACTGCCACAAAATGCTGCTGTACGTGAACATCACTGAAGCGTCGAATTGCCGTATTAGCTCATATTGAGTATTTCAGCTCTCTATCAGTTGTTCTCAGTGCTGAAATACTGGCTACAAACTTTCAGTTTATTTACGTCTGCTTGTTAGTATGAAACTATTTTCCAAGCCAGTACATCCGGCATAGGGAATAGAGCATAGGACGAACTCCCATGCCCTTTTACCCACAAGCTAACAAGATGCTGTGAAAAGTTAGCTGACAATCCGGTCTTTCAATAATTCTCTCCCTACTATTAACCAGGGGCGCCTGAACGTACTGTCTCGTCTGCTACATCCGTTGGAGATTTAGTTTCACCTGGCTTTTGTTCCTCGGAACCGCCAGAGTAAGGCCAAGTCCAATCGCGAATTTCCGGCATATCATCCCCATACTTGGTGATGTAATTTTTGTGGTCAATCAGTTTATCGCGGAGGTACTGTTTAGCATAAGCCGCCGTATATCCTAGTTTTGGCACCCGATCAATTACGTCCCCGGCTAGGTGAAAACGATCTAAATCATTGAGGACAACCATATCAAAAGGCGTCGTTGTAGTTCCCTCTTCCTTATACCCCCGAACATGGAGATTATGATGATTGTTTCGGCGGTAAGTCAGGCGATGGATCAGCCAAGGGTAGCCATGATAGGCAAAAATAATTGGCTTGTCGGCGGTAAAAATGGTGTCGAATTCTTTATCAGACAAACCATGCGGATGCTCACCTTTGGGCTGAAGCGTCATCAAGTCAACCACGTTGATCACCCGAATCTTCAAATCAGGGAAGTGCTGACGCAGAAGATCAACAGCCGCTAGAGTCTCTAAAGTCGGGATATCTCCTGCACAAGCCATCACCACATCTGGCTCACTACCGCGATCGTTACTCGCCCATTCCCAAATGCCGATGCCTGCTGTACAGTGCTTAATTGCCGCATCCATATCTAGATACTGCAAGGCGGGTTGTTTCCCGGCAACAATCACGTTGACATAGTGGCGACTGCGTAAACAATGGTCGGTTACAGAAAGTAAGGTATTAGCATCCGGTGGTAGGTAAACTCGAATTACATCGGCTTTTTTATTGACAACATGGTCAATAAATCCGGGGTCTTGGTGCGAAAAGCCATTATGGTCTTGCCGCCAGACGTGGGACGTTAGCAGGTAGTTGAGGGAAGCAATTGGGCGACGCCAGGGAATATGACGAGTTGTTTTGAGCCATTTGGCGTGTTGATTGAACATCGAGTCGATGATGTGGATAAACGCCTCATAGCAGGAGAAAAAGCCGTGACGACCTGTGAGAAGATATCCTTCTAACCAACCTTGACACATATGTTCGCTCAAGATTTCCATCACCCGCCCATCGGGGGAAACATTGGCGTCGATGTCAAGAATTTCGGCAGTAGATACCCGATCTGTGGTTTCAAAAACCGGATTAAGGCGATTAGACGCTGTTTCATCCGGTCCAACGATCCGAAAATTCTTGTTTTGTTCGTTGCGTTTCATGATATCCCGCAGAAAGTTCCCCATCACGCGGGTGGCTTCATTAAGTGTCGTTCCCGGTTTAGTCACTTCAACGGCGTACTCTCGGAAATCAGGCATCCTTAAATCTTTCAGCAAGATGCCACCATTGGCATGAGGGTTTGCGCCCATTCGGCGATCGCCTTTTGGTGCAAGTTCCGCTAATTCTGGAATTAAAGTCCCGTTGTTATC
This sequence comes from uncultured Coleofasciculus sp., assembly GCA_902805485.1. Taxonomy (GTDB): domain Bacteria; phylum Cyanobacteriota; class Cyanobacteriia; order Cyanobacteriales; family Coleofasciculaceae; genus CADCTM01. Next base: position 11,114 of record CADCTM010000090.1, read on the forward strand.
GAAAAGTTCTTCAGGTTTGTAACTCTTCATCCAGTCTTCTAAGAGCTGGACATGTCCAGGATTACTTGCCATCTCTGCCAATGGCACTTGATGCGATCGCCAATAATTCTCGGTTTTCTTGCCATCTACTTCTTTCGGACCCGTCCAACCTTTCGGTGTCCGCAGGATAATCATCGGCCATTGCGGACGTTTGGAGAAGCCATTTGTCCGGGCATCATTCTGGATTTCTTTAATCTCAGCAATGATCGTCTCCAAGGTTGCCGCCATCACCTGATGCACAATTTCGGGGTCACTTCCCTCCACAAAATAGGGCTTGTAACCATACCCTACAAATAGGCTCTCCAATTCCTCATGACTCAACCGCGCCAGCACGGTTGGTCCGGCGATTTTGTAGCCGTTGAGGTGCAAAATGGGGACAACTGCACCATCATGCACAGGGTTGAGAAACTTATTAGAATGCCAACTAGTCGCGAGTGGTCCCGTCTCCGCTTCTCCATCACCAACTACACAGCAAACCAAAAGGTCAGGGTTATCAAAAGCCGCACCGTAAGCATGGACGAGGGCGTAACCCAGTTCACCGCCTTCATGGATTGAACCTGGAGTTTCTGGGGCAACGTGGCTGGGGATACCGCCAGGAAACGAGAACTGTTTGAACAGCTTTTTCATCCCCTCCGCATCGGTTGAAATATTTGGGTAATACTCGCTATAAGTCCCTTCCAGATAGGTGTTGGCAACTAAACCCGGACCCCCATGACCTGGACCGGCAATGTAGATCACGTTCAGGTCATGAGCTTTAATCAGGCGGTTGAAATGAACGTAGATAAAGTTGAGTCCGGGAGTAGTTCCCCAATGTCCTAGTAACCTGGGCTTGACGTGTTCTAGCTTTAGCGGTTCTTTAAGGAGTGGGTTGTCGAGTAAGTAGATTTGTCCGACGGAAAGGTAATTTGCGGCACGCCAGTAGGCGTGCATTTTGCGTAATTCTTCTGGGGCAAGTAGTCCTGTTTGTAACTTTGAAACGGTCGCTTGAATCATACTGATTTCCTGTTTTTTTAATTTGGCAATTTGAAGCCGTTCAGTTATCGTTTTTTGATTCAGGGCAATGGACAAATTACCTTTCTGACAATGATGTAGCGGTCTAATAACTAGACCCCGTTGTTTTAGAAACACTTTCGGTTTGAACTACATCGCACCGATGAAGGTACAAACCGCCATCATATTAGTAATTAAGATGATAAATTGAAACATCTACATTTAGAGCGATTTATTGGGCAAGACGAACGACAATCAAAGGAAGGTCATTTTCCTTTTAGCTGTCTAGCTTTGCAAAAAAAT
>CADCTM010000090.1:12455-16586 GCA_902805485.1 uncultured Coleofasciculus sp.
TTGATATCGACCACTGCCTAGTAGCCGCTCCTTTGGTAAATATGATTAGATGTCAGATCGGCTAAATCTATAGGGGAAAAAGTTATTTTCGGCAAGGCTAGCTTGTCGAAAATAACCATTGGCTTTGAATAAAGGTTCTACGGTTTCCAGTTGATAAATGCGCTGTTGCATACCCTGGCGCTCAGACTGATCTGTGACAGCTTGCCAAGCTTGGGCGAATGCTAGTACTGGGTGAAGTGTTCAGGTTGACTTGTGAGTTCTTCAATCACCCCAAAAAGTAAATTGTGGTAGCTTTCAAGTTAAATTAAATAAGGCTTGACGTACTCGTAATCCTCGTTTCCCTCTTGAAAGTGATTGAGTTTCATTACCTAAGTTGAAAGCTTAAGTAGTGCGTCTTTCATTGCTGAGGGCAACTGCCGTAAAATTTTGCCTTTCTCCCGGTCAACGGCAACTAATGTAACACGACCTGTTAAGTATAATTCTTGTCCATCCAAGGATTGAATTTGGTAGTCCCAATTAATTCTTACCCCTTCCATATCTGCCATGCGTGTTTTCACAACGGCTGCCGTACCCATACGAATCGGGCGGTGATAACGTAGGGAAAGTTCTACAACGGGTAAATCGCACCCCAAGGCAACTAAATCGGCAAAATCAACACCAATGGAACGCAAACATTCTACTCGTGCTTCTTCCATCCAAGCGACATAGGTGCCATGCCAAACGACACCCAAATAGTCGGTGTGGTGGGGTTGCGCTCGCACAGGATATTCAAACCAATTCTCGGTAGTGGCGGTTAGGGAATAGCTTTGAATCTCAGCGGTAGGTGGCAGTTGGGCTTGGGGCTTTGGTTCTTCTGGCACTGTTTTAAACTGTCCTAATCGAGGCTAGGGGAAAAGAGCTTTTATTGTGAGGGCGTACACAGAATCTAACTTGAAAATCGACTCTTCTCAAATAGTTTATGAGTTGTGTTCAAAAGATTGGGATCAGTCTTTTGACTTATCGCAAGCGTGCAAGTTCGCGCGAGTACCTAAAAGTTTAGGAGTTCGTTGAGAATCACCCTTGTCTTCAAACCAAATCGGTTGCCCTCCAAAACCCGCCCTTACCCCTTCTCTGTACCTTGCTTGAGTTGAAAACTGCTGTCTACCTGGTTCATTGATATGGATTAGGGCTTGATCGTAACCCACTGTGTAACAGGTACAAAGGGTTTCCAGCCCAGGAAAGAGCCGATCGCTTCTGCTCGTTGAATGCCAATGCGGATCAGCTCTCCCCCGTACATAGTGTGCCATTGTAAGACGTTTTGTTCACTTTCAAGAGTTACAGCATTAATGACGAGGCGACTACCTGCGGGGAGGGCATTCCAGCAAGTTTCAAACAAGGTATCGGTGGTGACGCCGCCGCCGATGAAAATGGCATCGGGTTGAGGCAAATTTTTGAGGGCGGATGGTGCCTCTCCAGCGATAATTTTAAGATCGGGAACGCCAAGAGCGATCGCATTATCAGTAATGTATTGTTGCCGAGTGGGGTGACGTTCAATCGCGATCGCACGGCAACGAGAATGACTCCGCATCCATTCAATGGCGATTGAGCCGCAACCGGCACCAACATCCCAGAGCAACTGTCCAGGAATTGGCGCCAAGGCAGACAGAGTGAGCGCTCGAACTTCCCGCTTCGTAAGCTGTCCGTCATGATGATAAGCCGCATCCGGTAAGCTTGGGATACGGGGTAGAGGGATGGTTCCCGGATCGGCAATAACTGCGATCGCGATCGTGTTCAAATTCGCTAATTCTGTTACCTTCCACGTTGCCGCCACACCCTCAATCCGGCGTTCCTTCGCTCCCCCCATTCGCTCAAGCACAGTCATCTGGCTATTGCCAAACCCCTGCTGTCTAAGCAAATTTGCCACGATTTCCGGCGTTTGGTTGTCAGCACTCAACACCAGCAAACGTGCGCCGGGATAGAAAGCTGAGGCAACTACAGCAGGTGGGCGATTTGTCAAGCTAAACGTTTCGACTTCGGCAAGCGACCACCCCAAACGCGCACAGGCAAGGCTAAAAGCCGAGATTGCCGGCACAATCGTCATCTCCGAGAGGGGAATGCGCTTGAGCAGCGTGACACCAATACCGTGGCACATCGGGTCGCCGCTTGCCAGAATGCAGATAGACTGTCCCCGACGGCGGATCAACTGCTCAACAGTCGCCTCTAAAGGTGTTTTCCAGAGTAATTTCTCACGCGGATCGTCTGGAAGTAGCATTGCCAGGTGACGTGCGCCACCCACCAAGACTTCAGCTTGAGCAATTAGGGAGTGTGCCAGTTCACCGAGTCCGGCTAACCCATCTTCGCCAATACCCACCACCGAGAGCCATTTTTGCATTCAGCGATCCTCCTGAAATCATCGTTTTTGGATTCTGCGCCTGGAATTAGATTGATTGACGTTAGTGTTACCGACCTGTCCAGGTTTATTTTATGGCTCATCCGCCCAAGACGAAATCGGATCTGGGATACGACGAATTCCTGCCGGAAATTTAAACAGGCGACAATGTTTGAGCCTGCCAAGCTCCCCAATTTCAAGCAGCGCCTTGTCACATTAAAATTACACTGATCAGCAGATGATTGAAGGCTTTGACACTCTCAGGTCTAAAGACGCTCTCTTTTCCTGCATCCCGATTATTTTTTATGATCATTCTCCATCTGGTAGCCCAAGCCCTGTGACTTTATGATCGATTACATCCGAGACGGAATGGAAATTTCCCGTGAATCCTTTGCAATTATTAGAGCCGAGGCAGATTTGTCAACTTTGCCAACGGATTTGGAGGCGGTGGCAGTGCGGCTAATTCATAGCTGTGGGATGACAGATATTGTGACAGATTTGGCAGCTTCGCCAAAAGCAGCGATCGCAGGGCGCAACGCCATAGCCGCTGGGGCACCGATTTTGTGTGATGCTCGAATGGTTGCCGAAGGGATCACACGATCGCGTCTCCCTGCCGAGAATGCGGTAATTTGTACGCTCCAGCATCCTGATGTCCCGGAGTTGGCTCGATGCCTTAAAAATACGCGCTCGGCAGCGGCGCTGGAGTTGTGGCGCGATGATTTGGAGGGTGCGATTGTAGCGATTGGTAATGCGCCGACTGCTCTGTTCCGATTGCTGGAACTGCTGGATGCGGGAGTACCGAAACCCGCCCTGATTCTGGGTTTTCCGGTGGGGTTTGTGGGGGCAGCTCAATCTAAGGCAGAACTTGCTGCCAACAGTCGGGGAGTACCATTTATTACACTACATGGACGAAGAGGAGGCAGTGCAATGGCAACGGCTGCGGTGAATGCGTTAGCAAAAAAAGACGAATTATGACAAAATTTGCTTGCTGGTGGGGAAGCTGCTTAGTGTAGTTGGTTCAGCCAAGCGATCGCACTTTCTACGTCTGCAACTTGCTCAACGGCGGGTGTTGGTGGCCGCTGCACCATCACTACCGGAATCTTCAGTTTTCTTGCTGCGACAATCTTGCTGTAAGTGGCATCGCCGCCGCTGTTTTTGCTCACAATTATGTCAATCTGGTGTTCTATCAGCAACTTTTGCTCGTTCTCCAAGGTGAAGGGACCCGGTTCTAAGAGCAATTTGCCGTTAGGAACTAGAGCGTTTGGTGCAGGTGGCTCGATCATCCGCATCAGGAACCAGAGTGAGTTGAGGTGAGCAAATGCTGCCAATTCCTGTCTGCCAATGCTCAGGAATACTCGCTGTGCCTGTTTGGGTAATGCTTTTGCCGCCGCTTCCTGGTTCTTGACTTCAATCCAGCTATCGCCTTGCACTTGTTGCCAAGCCGGACGCACTAACATCAGATGTGGCAACTGACATTTAGCTGTGGCGGCAGCAGCGTTAAAGGACATCTGAGCGGCAAAGGGATGAGTGGCATCAATCAATATATTAATTTTATGCTCGCGCAAGTACGCGATTAGTCCGGCTTCTCCACCAAAACCACCAATCCGTACAGTATTGATCGGGGTAGAAAGTTGTCGTCGGGTACGTCCTGCTAGTGAAGTGATGACCTCAATTTTAGCGATCGCTGCCGCTTTTGCTGCTAGTTCAGCCGCATCACTTGTTCCACCTAAAATCAGCAAGCGTTTTTTGATATTTGCACAATT
>CADCTM010000091.1 GCA_902805485.1 uncultured Coleofasciculus sp.
ACCAAAGTCAGACTGGTAGTTCTACGGCAACTGGTAGCCGTGGTGATGATGATAATCGCCGCAACAGCGCCAACCGTGGTAATGATGATAATCGCCGCAACAGCGCCAACCGTGGTGATGATGATGATAATCGCCGCAACAGCGCCAACCGTGGTGATGATGATGATAATCGCCGCAACAGCGCCAACCGTCAGGATGAGAATACCACCTCAACTAGCTCTGACCAAGCCGCCTATCAGCTTGTTGGGCCATCAAGCCGGTGCTTCCCTGGCTTAGTTGGTTTAAAACAAATTCCTGCTTCAGAAGTTGCCAATATTAACAACGAAACTTCAGGCAACACTTCAACCTCAGCAAGCGTCAATAACAACACTACCTCTTCACAAGGGGGCATATCTCAGTAAGAGAATGTCTCGATAAGGGGTAATTTCTTGTAATTGCCCCTTTCGTAGTTCAAGTAAAGCGATCGCTTATGAGTTTTGCTTCTAAAATTAGTCAGCTTTCACTGGCACTATTATTGTTAAGTTTTCCTGCTTCAATCTCTCATCTGGCATCGGCACAAACGCCCTCGATCCCAACTGCCTCTGGAGAACCATTAGATACAGAACTCCTAAAGCCAGATTCACCTCACAACGGAAGCGATGTTGTAACGGCGAATACCATCTCTAATACTGACTTATCAGTCCCTAGCCTGTGGTGGGCAAAAGAACAGTTTAATGAAGTGGGTGGCAAACTTATCAACAATTGGCTGGCTTACCAAGACGAGAAGCGGATCGATTTAGTCGTAAACCGCCAAGCCTGGACTCTCCTCGACTACATAGGGCGATATCGCTTTATCACTAAGTTTGGCGCTGTTGCCAGAGATAACAACTACAATATCAGAATCTTTAACCAGCAGGGAGAACGTCTGGCGACCTACACCTGCAATTACAGTCAAACTCCAGCAGCTTGCGAGATTAAGATTCTCGATCCCTTTGGGAGGACTAGTCTGCCTGTAACACGTCCCTCATTAGGCGGAGAATAGGTCTTTCATGGGCGGCGGCAAGCTCTAAGTATTAGGTAGTGATGCTGCTCATTCATCCCCCAGATGGGTTCAAGAGTACGATCTAAGCAGCACCAGCTTGATGATATTAAGTTCTAGACTCTATTCGATGAGATGGAAATAAAAGGCTGCCACTACGAAGTTGCCAAATAAAAGGACTAATGCCCAGAAAAGACGAAACGGATAAGGGGGTTTACCAGAGTTAGCAACGGGTGGGGTATATTTCTTTGCCTTAGCTGTCATAGGCTGTTCTCCTAGTTGAATGACTTTATAAAAAAAGCATAAAGTCAAACTGTACTCAACAGCCATCGTTTTCGGGTATTTAGTGTGAAGATTTTTAATTAACTCAATCGGCAGCCCTCTTTGTTTCAGATCTTGGTGCTAACTATTGCTAGGGGTTGATGACGTGGAAATAAATTGCTGCTGCAAATAAGTTAATCGCCACGAAAATGAGTCCAAGCAGTAACCCGTAGCGAAAGGAAGGCTTTTCCTGGGGGGTGAGCACCGCCGCACCCTTAGTCTTTTCTCGCTGTTTTTTAATTTCTGGGGTTTCTTTGGTTTGTCTCTTTTCCTCGATCGCCATTAATTTGCTCCTAATTCTGTAACTCTTTTAACAATTAAAAAATTTAGGAGGAGGTTAGATAAACTTCTATAGAGAGATTGTTGGCGGTAATTTGTTCAACTTGAAGTCGTAGATATTTCCAGTAATTGCGTCTAGGCACTCTCTCCAGCGTGGTAGGAACTGCGGACTAGGGGACCGGAACGGACGTGGATAAAACCGAGGTCTTGGGCGATCGCATTGAGTTCGTTAAATGCTTCGGGTGTCCAATATTTTTGGACGGGGAGGTGTTGGAGGGAGGGGCGCAGATATTGACCGAGAGTAAGGCGATCGCATCCAGCATTGCGTAAATCCACCAGCGTTTCAATAACTTCTGCTACCGTTTCCCCATGTCCTAGCATCAACCCGGACTTCGTGGGAATAGTCGGGTTTATGGCTTTGACAAAGCGGAGAACATCAAGCGATCGCTCATATTGTGCGCCTCGTCGCACCCGTCCCTGTAAACGCCGCACCGTTTCAACATTGTGGTTATAACAAGCTGGATTAGCCTCCACTACTGTAGCAACTCGTTGTTGCTGCAAGTCAAGAGGCGTCTCTTCAAAATTCCCTATACCACCCCAAAAATCCGCTGTTAGCACCTCAATTTCAGTTTTTGGGTTCAGTTGACGTATGGCGTTCATCGTCGCTACAAACCAACTAGCCCCCCCATCAGGCAAATCATCTCGCGCCACCGAAGTCAGTACAACATAACGTAAACCTAATAGCTGCACGGACTGAGCAACTTTTTGAGGTTCCTCTGGATCGAGAGGCATCGGTGCATGACCCTTATCTACTTGGCAGAAGGCACAGGAACGGGTACAAATCGGTCCCATCAGCAAAAACGTTGCCGTCTTCTGGGCATAGCACTCGCCCCGGTTAGGACAGCGCCCCTCTTCACAAATCGTGTGAATCTGCCGTTGTTTAATAATGCGCTGTACTGTTGATAGTTCACTGGCTTTACCAATGGGGCGACGCAACCAGCTAGGCAGTGCTTCAATTTCTGAACGCCACGGGTTTTGAGTTGAGGTAGTCGTAGACTGGTTGATTCCGGGGGACAAATCCATAAGTCTTCGGGTGGGCTACCAACAGGAGTAATGATCTCTTGATACAAATGTTAAAGCATTAAAGTCTCGATCTCGTTTTAGAGTTTTTTTGCTCTTACCAGTCAGACCAAACTAATCTAGAATCAAGCACATAGTTTGCATTTGGGTTTGCTCTCAAAATCGCTAAAAGTTGAGGATGTCGTGTCAGGCATTACAGGATACCTAACGGATCAAACAGCTTCTGTACTATGTGTGTCATTAGTTTATCGGGGTTGGGTAGGTCGTGACTTGAAGAGCAGAGCTAGATCGACATCAAGAGCTAAACCATGAATCATAAGCTAGCGAAGTTTACATCAGCTAAGTTTTGAGTCAGGGTTTAATACTTGCTTAGATCTAGAGTCAGCAATTGCTTCTGTGAAACTGTAGTTTTTCTTTAAATCATCTCTCCAAAGGAGTTAGTCGTGGCAAGTCATAAAATCCTAGTAATCGATGACAGTAAGGTCATCCGGATGCGTGTAAGGGAAATGTTGCCTCCGGGTAACTTTGAAGTTCTGGAAGCTAAAGATGGTATTGAGGGACTTAATTTAATTCGCCAAGAACGCCCCAACCTGATCATGTTAGATTTTCTTCTACCCAAAATGAGTGGTTGGGAAGTATTTCAGCAGATTCAAACCAGCAGAGAACTCCAGACCATTCCTTTAGTCCTAATGTCAGGTCGTAAGGAGGAAGTGGCGGAGAAAATCACTGAACCGTTTGACTATTTTGCTTTTGTCGAGAAGCCTTTTGAGAAAAAGCAGCTAGTAGATGCCATTAAAGAAGCGATGGGTAAGGCAAAAAACCGCCCAGTCACAGCCCCCCCTGCGGCGGCACCAACTTCAGCCCCTACGGACTCGTCTGCCGATACAGCTACATCCGCAGAAATTGAAGCGTTGAATGCAAAAGTTGCCAAAATGCAGGCGGAAATTGATGGTTTGAAGAAACAGATCACTCAGATTGTGACGATCATCAAGCAAAAATTAAGGTAGCGTCCACGCGCTTGCCAGTAATCGGAGAGAATCAGGCGATCGCTTTTGCTGCAAAGCAGTACTTCTAAAAAGGCGATCGCCTCCCTAACTCCTAAAAAACCGGAAAAGGACAGATTTGACCGGAGAACTCAGCAAAAATTTCTAATTAAGCTCACGTCGTCCTTCCAAAGCTCGTGCTAGCGTAACCTCATCAGCATATTCCAACTCTCCGCCCATAGGTAAACCAAAAGCAATTCGGGTTACTCGTGTAAACGGCTTTAAAAGTTGACCCACATACAGAGTGGTTGTTTCACCTTCCACACTGGGGCTAATTGCCAGAATTACTTCTTTAATTTCTTTCTCTTTGCGAGTGACTCGTTGCAGTAGCTGATGAATATGCAGTTGATCTGGACCAATTCCTTCCATGGGAGAGATGACACCGCCAAGGACGTGATATTTACCGCGATACTCTCGCGTTTTCTCCAGCGCAATCACATCGCGGGAGTCAGCCACTACACAAATCGTATTGTTGTCTCGGTTGGTATTACGGCAGATTTCGCAAACAGGTTCTGCTGAGAGATGAAAGCATACTTGACATAATCCAACTTGTTTCTTCGCTTCAATTAAAGCTCGTGCTAATTCCTGCACTTCCGCTTCCGATCGCTTAAGAATATGTAGCGCCAATCGTTGAGCTGTTTTTGGACCAACTCCAGGCAAACGTTGCAGTTGCTCGATGAGCCGAGCTAAGGGGCGTGTGTAAACCGTAGTCCTTTCTCCGATTTGTCTTATGCCTTCCCTTACTATGATGCCACTCTTCTTGAGAGCTGATTGTTCAGTAGTGCTGAGTGCTGAGTTTTGAGCAAAGTTGTTCTCTTCTCCTGCCTTCTCAGACGAAGTTGGGTTCGTACATAGTACTTTCTCTCCCCTCTCCCTCTCTACTAACGTTTAACGGCAATTTTTTTAGTATCAACTTTCTCGGCAAGTAGGTTGGTGTCGGCAAAATGACCAACAAAAAAGCGCCCCCTCGCGGAGACGCCTTTTTTTAATTATTAGCTATAAACCTAGCCATTGATAACAGGAGCAGTAAGAGCAACAGGAGTCGCCTCACCCGCAGCCAAATCAAGAGGGAAGTTGTGAGCATTGCGCTCGTGCATCACTTCC
>CADCTM010000092.1:0-355 GCA_902805485.1 uncultured Coleofasciculus sp.
TATTAGGTATAACTACAATTGGGCAGTATTGTCACGCTCAGGATGCACAAAGTGAGGACATTTACCATTGAGGAGATGCTGCCAACAGCGCCCCTGCCGCTTGTGCCACCAACGGTTTAGAAAAAAAGTATCCCTGACCAAATTCGCAGTTCATCGCTCTAACCCAAGCTAAATGATGGGCTGTTTCCACACCCTCAGCGATCGCATTCATCCCTAAAATCTGAGCAAGCGTTACAATCGCCTGGACAATCTCGCGATTTTCTCCATTCTCACCAATTCTAATCAAAAAAGATTGATCGATCTTTAACGTATCGACAGGAAAGCGGTGCAGGTAACTTAAAGAAGAATAACCAGT
>CADCTM010000092.1:365-4838 GCA_902805485.1 uncultured Coleofasciculus sp.
ACTCAACTGAATTTGCCGCGATTTCAGTTGTTGGAAAATTGCCGTTGCTGATAGCGAAGCGGGAGCGAGTCTTCGAGCGTCTTGATCATCTTCAATGATTGCGCCTTCTGTAATCTCCAGTTTTAAACTTTTACCATCAAGTCCGCTAAGAGAGAGAATTTTATCAAGTTGTTCAATTAAATTCGGTTGCCAAAACTGTTTAACCGAGAGATTAATGCTAATTGTTAACGGCATCAAGTCCGGAAATTGCTGCTGCCACTGGCGCATTTGGCGGCAAGCTGTCATGCAAACCCACGCCCCCAAAGGCTCAATTAACCCAATTTCTTCAGCAACAGGGATAAACTCAACCGGAGAAACCAAACCCCGCTCTGGATGCTGCCAGCGCACAAGTGCCTCAAATCCAGCGATTCTGCCTGTAGTCAGCGAGACGATTGGTTGGTAGTAGACAACGAACTCGCTTCGCTCCACCGCCCGCCGTAAGTCTGTTTCCAACTGCAACCGCAGGAGAGCGCGGACGTGCATCCCTTTGTCAAATACCTGATAATGAAGCCCGACCAACCTTTTCGCTTGATACAGCGCCGTGTCAGCGTCTCGGAGAAGGTGTTCTGGATGGTCATATTCGGCGGTATTCAGGACAATACCAACACTGGCATTGATAAAAACTTGATGTTCGCCAAGCTGAAACGGTGCCATCAGTGACTGTTGAAGCTGTCTGACTAGAGAATGGCAGGTGAGTACGTCTGGGATATTTTCACTCAGAATCGTGAACTCGTCTCCTCCCAAGCGTGCCAGGGTATCAGCAGCACTCAGGCATGACTTCAAGCGACAAGCAACAGCAATTAAAAGCCAGTCTCCCACCACATGACCGAGAGAATCGTTGATCACTTTAAAGCGATCGCAATCTAAAAACAACACGGCAAATGAATAATCTGGCTCCTGTTTTGCTCGTTGAAGTGCAGTCTCGATGCGCTCGATAAACAAAGTCCGATTCGGTAAACCCGTCAAAGTATCATGCCAAGACTGGTGTATTAACTGCTCTTGGGCAAGCTTTCGCTCAACAATTTCTTTTTCTAATTCTTGATTAGCCGCTTGCAATTGAGCGGTGCGTTGAAGTACTCGTTCTTGCAGTTGAGCGTTTAACTGACGAACTTCTGTCTCTGCTTTGTGACGTTCACTAATTTCAGAAAGCAAGCGTACATTTTGCTCTTGAAGTGATGAACGCAAGCGACTAATTGTTAATTGATGCTCAACACGAGCTAAAACTTCTCCACTTTGAAATGGCTTCGTAATATAGTCTACGCCGCCGACCGTAAAGGCTTTCACCTTATCCCATACATCATCTAGGGCGCTGATAAAAATTACAGGGATTTCCTTAGTTTTATCATCCTCTTTCAGGCGTTCACAAACCTCATAGCCATCCATCTCTGGCATATTAATGTCCAGTAAAATCAAGTCTGGTGGGCTAGCCTGGGCTGATTTAAGAGCAGTCTTTCCATTCAAGGCTTTACCAACTTCATAGCCCTGCTGGGTCAAAATTGTCGATAATAAACGCAGATTGTTGGCTGTATCGTCAACAATTAGAATGTTTCCCTTAAAAACATTGTTTTGGTCAGTATTTTGCCGTTGCGCTAAGGCTGGCGAACTCCCAAGAGGCGTGCTGTCTAAATTTTCCGGCGAACTTGGTAGCTTTGGCTTTTGAAATGATGAACGCAAACGAGCCAGTGCCAATTGATTCTCGACACGAACTAAAACTTCTTCGCTCTTAAATGGCTTGGTAACATAGCCTACACCACCAACATGAAATGCTTTAGTTTTATCCCACGACTCATCAAGAGCGCTTAAAAATATTACAGGAATTTGTTTGGTTTTGGCATCTGCTTTTAGGCGTTTACAAACCTCATAACCGTCCATATTTGGCATATTGATGTCAAGCAAAATCAAATCCGGTTGAGCTGTCTGTGCAGCTCTCAATGCCATCTGACCATTTCGTGCTTTACTAACTTCATACCCCTGTTGTGTTAGCAGGGTGGCTAATAGACGCAAATTATCCGGGATATCATCAACGATGAGAATAGTTCCTCGTAGGGTTTCCGGTTGGTGGCTATTCATGAATCAGAATATTGAAAAGGGACTGAATACTAGGAAATAAATAATTGAAACGATTAGACAAGATTGGAGGAATCAAATTACGCCCACATTTACAGGCTCGAACAAGGCTTTTAGTCCTTGCCTTGCCGACGAGAGTTTTTGTAGCCGCGACAAAGAGTGCGGGAACGCTCCGTGAACAGTAGCCCTAATATTCGTGCAAGAGAGCTATTTTTTTCAATCAATTATTTAGCCAGGAAAGATTTTAAGAACAGCTTTCAGAAATCCCTAAAAATCGAAGAATTCTAATCTTGTAAGGCGTATTGGGATACTTCCTTATGAGTTTGTTGAATTAAATCTATAATTTGATCGAATATAAAATTAATTGCCCAATCTTCTAAAGTATTCGCTAAAGGAGCATGGGTTTCGGGAATTTCCTTAACGAGTTCGATAATTAGATGATCCAGGCATTTCAGCGCCGCCTGATGAAGTTTTTCTACCCATTCCCTCGGCATTTGAGACAGATGAAATTCTAAGGAATGGCTGTTTATTGAAAGCTCCTGGGTTCGTTTTGCTCCGCTCTTAGTTCCTTCTTCGTAGAGGTATTGTACTCCTAAATATTGAGCGATTTTTTCCCAAAGTACCTCCTCTTGAAAGGGCTTACGCATAAAATCATCACAGCCGGCTGATATAATTACAACTCGCTCTTCTTCTAAAGCGCTTGCAGTTAGGGCAATAACGGTTGTTGCCTGACCTTGAAGATGCTTTTTAATCTCTTTGGTAGCTTCATACCCATTCATCACGGGCATCCGCATATCCATTAAAATTAAATCCGGGCAGTAACTTGCCCACAATTCAACGGCTTCTTGACCATTTTTCGCTTCTCGAACACCAAAGCCAGCAGCAGTTAGTAACTTGACTAACAAAAGACGGTTATCCTGGTTATCTTCAACAATTAAGATGCGATAATCCCGTTGGTTAGGGGCTAACCCAATTACTTTACGGGTTTCTTGAGGAGTTTTAATTTCCAGAGCGGAACTGGTTGCCGCTTGAATATTAAAGGCAAAAATTGTCCCCTTCCCTAACGTGCTGCTAACGGCAATCTCTCCTCCCATTAGTTGCACGAATTTTTGGCTAATTGCTAAACCTAATCCTGTTCCTTCTTGAGAGTTACGTCCTGTTTCTGTTTGTCCAAAGGCGGTAAATAACTTGCTTTTTTCTTCGGGCGCGATGCCGAGTCCTGTGTCTTCAACTTCAAAGATAATTAAGCTAGAAGATGCTGCTAAGTTGGTCGAATAATTATTAATTTCTCGGACTCCCCGCTTCCAATCATCGCCATTTGCCAGTCCTCCTCTTACCCGCAGAGTTACACTTCCTTTTTCAGTAAATTTGATTGCATTGCCCAAAAGGTTAATCAAGACTTCGCACAATTTCCGTTCGTCGGTTTGGATGTATTGAGGAACCTCTGGAGCGCAGTCAATAATTAATCGTAAGCCCTTAGATTTGGTTCTGAGCTGTAGCATCGCTTTGATGTCATTAAGCAAGCGGTACAAGTCAAAGCTATTAATATTTAATGTAATTCTACCGGCTTCGATTTTGGACATTTGAAGGATGTCGTTAATCAAGTCCAGCAAATGCTCACCAGAGCGGGAGATGATACCTAAATGATGCTGATTCTCGGTACTGAGTCCCGCGTCGCGACTTACGACTTGTGTAAAGCCGAGAATCGCGTTGAGCGGTGTACGCAGTTCATGGCTCATATTAGCCAAAAATTCGCTTTTAGCAATGTTTGCAGCTTCCGCCGCTTGTTTGGCTATGGCAAATAGCCGCGACTGAGCCAAAAGCAAAACCTGCATATCGATTAACCGCCGTTGCCCTTCTTCCCATTCATCTTCCCATTCGAGCATGAGCGGTTCATAGGCTAAAGATGGGGGACGATTGAGCGCAAGTTCCACCGCTTTATCTATCGGACAAGTCGCACTCAATACTAAATATTTTTCCAAAAAAGCTTCAACATCTGTAATCCCTTCCGTATCCCCAATCATTTTCCACAAGGATTTAATTGGTCGTCTGAGAAACGTCTCTAATCCGTAGGGACGACTGAGCCATTCATAAAATTGTGTTCGAGAAATCATGCCAACGATTTGGCGATTTGCTGTAATCATTACCCCAGGCAACTCTGGCTGTAGCTTGAACTGTTTTTCTACAACTTGTCCGAGAGTTGTTTCGCTGACTTGAAAATCATGACTGGGAAGGTCTGCCAAACGGGAATCAAGAGTAAGTCTATCGATTTTTTGAACAAAGACCATTAACTGTTTCCGGTTCAAGTGTACTCAATATTACCTGGTTGATGCTTTTCCCTGGCTTGATGATGAACACAATCACTTA
>CADCTM010000093.1:0-4508 GCA_902805485.1 uncultured Coleofasciculus sp.
GGTTCAGCAGCGCATGGAATGTTACTTAAGGCGCTAAAAAGCGAAGGATTAGATCCAGAAAAGGATGTGATGCTGGTTAATCAGTCACCAGAGGTAGGAGGAAGTAATCTTAAAACGGGGCAAATCGCGGCTCATGCAGACTTTGTTCCCTTTGGCGAATTATTTGCTTATCGAGGGTTTGCAAGAAAGATCTTTGATGGCGCTCAGATTGGAACCCCGACATTTCACGGTGTTCTAGTGCGGTCAGATTTTGCTAAAGAAAATCCGAAGATTGTAGTTGCTTACCTCAAAGCACTGCTGGAAGCAAACAAGATGTTTCGTGAACAGCCTGAAGCGATCGCAACCCAAGTAGAGGAGTGGTCTGGAGTCGAGCGAGAAGTAGTATATATGTTCCTCGGTCCTTCTGGACTACAACGATTGAATCCGACAATCAGGCAAGTCAATTTTGATGCTCTCAAAAACAGCGTTGTCACCCTACAGCAGTTGGGCAAATTGGATAACAGCGTAGACCCAGAAGATGTGACAAGGTGGGCAGATGATAGCTATTTGCGCCAAGCAATGCAAGAAAGTGGACTCAATTACGACGAGGTTGCTAAAGCAGATGAGTTTGTAATTGGGGGTAAAGATGCTCAAACCAAAGAACCAATTACCGATCCAAAAATGGCGGCTCAAATCTGGATCAAAGGACAAGATAAAGTGATGAATTTCGCCTCAATTACTAATATGATCACAATGCTGCAAACGTTGAAGACAGACAACAAGAAAGCGGATGGAGCGCTCTTCGTCTACGACAAAACCAATGGCCGGAAACTATTTGCTGAGAACTCTTTCTATGTGCAGAACGGAAAGAATATTTCTGCTTTTCTAACCGAGAAGGAAGCTCAGGTGTTTGCTGAGAAATCAGGTGCCAAAGTTGCCACCTTTCAGGGACTCCAGAAAGCGACTGCTCAAGTGAACCAATCACCTGCGTTGGTTGGAGCCAAGTAGCTTGTCCTGAACATATTTCAGTACTGCGCAAATATAGCTTCTTGGTAGTGCTGAGATGTAGTCCTAAAATCAGTGCGTAACTCTTTTGTCTAGAGGTGTTTAATGTCTAGCTCGTCTTCTAAGCGATCGCTCAAATCTTTGCTTCTGAACAACTTTAGTACGATGATCGCGAGTTGTGTTAAATTGATCAACCGTCAAGATCGAGTGATTTCTCCTCAAAAACGATTGAGAGCGCAGGCGTTGCGGCGCATTTTATCTTTATTTTTATTTTTTGGAATTTGGCAACTTCTATGCCTAAATCGATTTAACTTCTTTATCAATTTTGAGAATGTGCCTTCTCCAGTTGAGGTTTTGGAAGCGACGGTGCAGTTTGCAGCCGAAAATCCCATGAAGCACATTCAGGCAAGTGCGGTTCGAGTTTTATTAGGATTTACAATCGCTGCGGTATTGGGGATTGGCTTAGGTATATTAATCGGCTGGTTTAAGAAAGTTGAAGATTTAATCCTTCCGCCACTGGAGCTCCTACGACCCATCCCAGCAGTAGCCTGGATACCGCTTGCCATTCTCATGTTTCCTAACTCTGAATCGGGAATGATTTACCTCACGTTTATCGGTGCCTTTTTTCCCACGCTAATCAGCACGATTCGGGGAGTTGAGAGTACGGATTTGTTACTGCTGCGAGTGGGCCAGTGTTTGGGTGCAAAGCAGTGGCATATCTTTAAAGATATTGTAGTACCGGGAGCGATGCCCAGCATCGCGAGTGGATTAGTCATAGGCATGGGGAATTCATGGTTTTGTTTGGTGACTGCTGAAATTTTGGCAGGCCGGTATGGAGTTGGCTATATTACTTGGGAGTCTTATGTAACATCAAACTATCCTCCAATCGTGATGGGGATGCTGTTGATTGGTTTGATGGGTGCATCCAGTGCATACGCGGTCGATCGTTTCACTTGCATGTTGATGCCTTGGCGAATCACTAAAAAGAAAAGTGCATAACGTCTTAACTACTTTTTAGACCAGTCTTTGGGAGGGTTGAGTATTATGGCGACGCTAGTGGAAAAGAGTTTAAAGCAACGAGTGAGGGGATTTGTTCAAGTTGAAAATTTGTCTGTTTCCTTCAGAAGCAAAGGGCAGTATGTTCATGTTCTAGATTCAGTTAACTTTAAAGTTGAACCCGGTGAATTCATTTGTTTATTAGGGCCGTCGGGTTGTGGCAAATCTACCATTCTCAACGTCATTGCTGGATTTATTCAATCTAGTAGTGGTTTTGTGTTTGTCGATAAGCGCCATGTCGATTCTCCGGGTGCGGATCGGGGCTTTGTGTTCCAGCAATATTCTTTGCTGCCTTGGAAGACAACGTTTCAGAACGTCGAGTTTGGTCTGAAAATTCGGGGAGTGCCTAAGGCAGAGCGAGTAGAGTTAGTGGATTATTATCTCAACCGGGTGGGCTTATCTAAACATCGTCATTCCTACCCCAACCAACTTTCAGGCGGGATGCAGCAACGAGCAAGCATCGTCAGAGCTTTGGTAAATTCGCCTTCAGTTCTGTTAATGGATGAACCGTTTGCTGCTTTGGATGCTCAAACTAGGCACATGATGCAGCAGCTTCTTTTAACAATCTGGAGTGACTTAAAAACCACAGTTATTTTTGTCACGCATGATATTGAGGAAGCTTTATTTCTGAGTGACAAGATCTTTGTGATGGGAGTCAACCCAGGCAGGATTAAAGAGAAAATTGATGTTCCGCTTGAGCGTCCTCGTCATGCTGACAGTATTCTTTTGCCAGAGTTTACTTCGCTAAATCGCCAGGTGTTTGAGTTAATTCGTGAAGAAACTCTCAAAAGTATGGAGATGAACTAGTCAGAACTGCACAGAGTGTAGGAATTCTGGTTGGATCCAACGATCAAGGTTAATTTTCTGTATCCCTTCGTTGCCGGGAATTGAACTGAGTTGAGCAATATGCTGGTCAATCCAGTCAGGGCGGATATTCACCTCAGAAAAGAAATGTCCCGGCTGATTTTCATAGTAAAAACTGCTGAGAATGCGAGAGACAATTTCAGAGTCTAGAAGCGTCCACTGGCTGACCAGAGATAGTGCAGATGGCGTGGTTGCAAGCCAATATTGAGCGGCAGCTAAGGCCTTTAAATAAGCAATGACGACTTCTGGATATTCCTCGGCTAAGGATGCGCTTACAACAACGCCATGAAACGCAGGTAATACATTTACATCACCTTGCAGATAGCGGAACTTTCCTTGACGATAAGCAATGTCGTGAAATGGTGCGAAGTGAGCGTATCCGTCTGCCCCAGCCCGAAAGCCAAAGGGATGAGTCATGTCTAAATTTTCCAGAGAAGTCAACTTTACTTCATTCAATAGGTGGGCAGAATTGAGTGATCGCATCACCATTCCATGTGCTGAAGAACTGAAGGGGACAGCAAGGATTCGCCCTCGCAAGTCCTCAATGCTTTGAATTTTAGACTCATTAGGTACGATGACTGCATTACACGAACCATCGGGGTTCGTTGAAACAAAACTGACGAGCCGAGTTTGTTGGGCGTCGTTGTTTTGAACTGCACTGAGCAACAGAGGGTAGTCACCTAGAATCCCGATATCGAGTTGTCCAGAATGTAAGCCTTGAATGATAGGCGCTCCTGTTGAGAAATTACACCAGCGAATGTTATATTGAGTCGAACTGTAGCGGCCTTCTTTGGGCAAGAAGTGTTCTAACAGCCCCAAACGTTGAATCACCAGTCCAGCCGTTACGGTTGGAATCGTGCTGTTTTGAATCCCGAGCGATAAAGTTAGCGTTTCAGGACGTTGAGAAATCGAACGGACGGATAGGCTAGGCGACCGCAAGTGTATAGGGGCCGGATGATGAGAAGATGCTTGCTCATTTTGAGGAAGTGCCCGTTCCTCCTGCAAATCTTGAATGAGAGCAGCAAACTTTTCAATCGGATTTGAACTGCTCAACCTCCGGCTTTGCCGTCTTGGATGCATCGTAGACTCACTCAAACGTCTAGGCAACAGCAAAAAAATGTTGCCTGCTAATGCAAATTCCTGAAGTGGAATTGAGACGAGCAGTCCTGACTGATATTCCGCTTTAAAGTCAAAGGCAGATGCGAACCCAAGACGGTTTCCTTGCGTGATAAAAGCTTGCATCAGGCTAAGGGTTTCGACCGTCTCAAGGTTAGGAAAGTTAGCAAGCGTTAATCCCAGCTCATTGAGACGCGATTCAAAAACAATGCGACTAGGCGAGCCAGGCGGAAGCATCACCCAAGATTCTTGTTGTAGTTCCTTCAAGCTTAACCATGTCTGTTTTGCAAAGACACTATTTGAAGTGACAACTAAAGAGTAACGGATGGTATCGATCGCAGTTGCTGAGATCTCAGTAAACTCCTCAAAACTAATATCAGAAACTCCAATATCAATCTGTCCACTCGTCATGGCTCGATAAAGTAATTCAGCAGATTCAAAGACGACGCATTGAGTTTGAATACCAGAATGTTTTCGCCGGTACTGAA